>DATAGL010000065.1:0-3581 GCA_036263755.1 Chitinophagaceae bacterium
CCGGTATCGTACCGCCCAAAGAGGTGGACGTATTCCTCGTCGCTCCTAAGGGCTCGGGCACTTCGCTGCGCCGCATGTTCCTGCAGGGCCGCGGACTGAACTCTTCCTATGCCATTTTCCAGGATGCTACCGGCCGCGCCAAAGAGCGGGTGATTGCACTGGGTATTGCCGTTGGATCTGGTTACCTGTTCGAAACCGACTTTAAAAAAGAAGTGTTCTCCGACCTGACCGGTGAGCGCGGCACCCTGATGGGCGCCATCCAGGGCATCTTCGCCGCCCAGTACCAGGTACTGCGCGACCGGGGCCACTCCCCTTCGGAAGCCTTCAACGAAACAGTGGAAGAGCTGACCCAGTCGCTGATGCCGCTGGTTGCCGAGAACGGCATGGACTGGATGTATGCCAACTGCTCCACGACCGCCCAGCGCGGCGCGCTCGACTGGTGGAAGAAGTTCCGCGATGCCACCCTGCCCGTATTCAACGAGCTGTACGACAGTGTAGCCACCGGCAAGGAATCACAGCGCTCTATCGACTCCAACAGCCAGGCCGATTACCGAGAGAAGCTGGAAGTGGAGCTGAAAGAGCTGCGCGAAAGCGAAATGTGGCAGGCCGGTAAAACCGTTCGCAGCCTGCGCCCTGAAAATCAACAACCCGCCGAGGCCACTGCTGCTAAGCAGTCCGCCGAAGCCGTCAGCTAAGCCTTACGCAGCGTCGCAGAGAAGCAATTCTCTGCGACTTTTTCCGCTTTCCGGCGGTGCGTGCCATATCAACAGCAAATGAACACAACAAACACCAGACCCCAGCTCGACTTCCACAAAGCAGCCCTCCGGCTGAAGAAAGTAGTGACGCGCACTCCGCTTACCTACAATGCCAACCTGTCGCGGAAGTACGGAGCCGACATTTACCTGAAACGGGAAGACCTTCAGGTGGTGCGTTCCTATAAGCTGCGTGGGGCCTTCAATATGATGAGCAGCCTTCCGCCCGAGCAATTGCAGCAGGGCGTGGTGTGTGCCTCCGCCGGCAACCATGCGCAGGGCTTTGCCTTCTCATGCCGCAAACTGGGGGTTAAAGGAACGGTGTTCATGCCCATCATCACCCCGCAGCAGAAAGTGCAGCAGACCCGCATGTTCGGCGAGGAATTCATTGAAGTGAAGCTGGTAGGCGACACCTTTGACGACTGCGCTTTCGCGGCCAAGCAGTTCACCCAGGAGCACGGGATGGTGTTCATTCCCCCGTTCGATGACCTGCGCATTATCGAAGGCCAGGCCACAGTAGGTATCGAAGTCCTCGAGGACCAGTCGGAAATCGACTTTTTGTTTCTCCCTGTTGGTGGTGGCGGACTGGCCGCCGGCGTGGGATCCTATTTCAAGACCTTCTCCCCCCGGACCCGCGTCATCGGCGTGGAACCTGAAGGCGCTCCTTCCATGAAGGCAGCCCTGGAGGCCGGCCACCCGGTCACCCTGGACCAGATTGAACGCTTTGTGGACGGAGCCGCGGTAAAGCGCGTAGGCGAGATCACCTTTTCCATCGTCCGCGAAGTGCTCGACGACATGCACCTCGTGAACGAAGGCAAAGTATGCTCCACCATCCTCAAGCTGTACAATGAAGACGCCCTGGTGGTGGAACCCGCAGGCGCCCTCTCTATTGCGGCGCTCGACGACTACGCGGAAGCTATCCGCGGTAAAACCGTGGTTTGCATCGTCAGCGGCAGCAACAACGACATTGACCGCATGCAGGAGATTAAGGAACGCTCTCTGCAGTATGAAGGCCTGAAGCATTACTTCCTGATCCGGTTCGCCCAGCGACCCGGCGCCCTCAAACAGTTTGTGAACGATGTACTGGGCCCCGACGACGACATCACCCGGTTTGAATACATGCAGAAGCACAACAAGGAAACCGGTCCTGCCCTTGTGGGCATTGAACTGAAATCAAAGCAGGATTACGAAGCCCTGCTCTGCAATCTGGACCGGTTCGGCCTCAATTATACGGAACTGAATAAGAACGATAACCTGTTCGGGTACCTCGTGTGACCTTTATGAGCGGGAAGCAGCAGCAGCGCCGGTTTAAATGTTAATAATGAGCAACCGGATCGATAAAAAACGTAGGGTTTTCTGGATTTTTTTGTAATTTCAAGCGTTTGCTTGCTACTCCCGTTAAAAATTTTTTACTGTTTCGCCTATTTTATTGAACAAACCTCTATTTACGTATGGTAAGCAACACCGGTTTATACTCCCCTGCCTTTGAACGCGACTCCTGTGGTATCGGCTTTGTAGCGAACATCAAAAGCAACAAATCGCACCAGATCGTCTCCGATGCGCTGACGATTCTGGAGAACATGGAGCACCGTGGCGCCTGCGGCTGCGAAAACAATACGGGCGACGGCGCCGGTATTATGATCCAGACCCCGCACGAATTCTTCTTCGACGAGTGCGTAAAGCTGGGCGTGCACCTGCCCCCATACGGCAAGTACGGAGTGGGCGTGCTCTTCTTTCCGAAAGACATCCGCCTCAAGGAAGAATGCCGCGACATCTTCCAGCGTTGTGCCGAGAAACTCGGGCTGGAGATCCTCGTGTACCGCAAGGTACCGGTCAACCCGGACGGCATCGGGCCTACGGCCCTATCCGTGGAGCCGGAAATGGAGCAGGTGTTCATTGCCTGCCCCGACCACATCAACAATGCGGATGAGTTCGAGCGCAAGCTTTTCCTGTTGCGTAACTATGCTTCCCATACCATCAACAATACCGTTAAGAAGGACTCGATCGGGTTTTACGTCGCTTCCCTTTCCTATAAGACCGTGGTGTACAAAGGTCAGCTGACCTCCAACCAGGTCCGTAATTATTTTCCCGACCTACGCAACAAGCGCCTGGTATCGGCCTTCGGCCTCGTGCACTCGCGCTTTGCCACCAACACCTTTCCCTCGTGGAAGCTGGCCCAGCCCTTCCGCTTCATTGCCCACAACGGCGAGATCAATACGGTTCAGGGAAACATCAACTGGCTCAAGACAAGCGAAAAGGGCTTCACCTCCCCTTACTTTACCAAGGAAGAGATCGACATGCTGCTGCCCATCGTAACCGACGGGCAGTCCGATTCGGCCTCGCTGGACAACATGATCGAACTCCTCACCCTTTGCGGGCGCTCCCTGCCCCATGTTATGATGATGCTGATCCCGGAAGCCTGGGACGGCAACGAAAGCATGGACCCCGTGAAAAAGGCATTCTACGAATTCCACGCCTCCTTTATGGAGCCCTGGGACGGTCCCGCCTCCATCTCCTTTACCGACGGCCGCATCATCGGCGCCACGCTGGACCGCAACGGCCTGCGCCCCTCCCGCTATTGCGTCACCACCGACGACCGGGTGATCATGGCCTCCGAAACCGGGGCGCTGCCGGTCGATCCGAAAATCGTGAAGGAAAAGGGCCGCCTGCAGCCGGGCAAGATGTTCGTAGTGGACCTGGAACAAGGCCGCATCATCTCGGACGAAGAACTGAAGCGGGACATCTGCTCGCAGAAACCTTACGGCGAATGGCTGAATAAATTCAAGATCCGGCTGGAGGAACTTCCCGAGCCGCGCGTTTTGTTCACGC
>DATAGL010000066.1:0-4369 GCA_036263755.1 Chitinophagaceae bacterium
GCCTTTGGTTCCCCGGTCGAGGATCGGTACGACCGTTGTCACCGGTGGATCAATGTTCATTTCCCTGTTCAGGTATAACAATGCGAAGCAGGGCAGGACACCACCGATCAATGCCGCATGCAGGGTCAGCCAGCCGGCAGAAATGTCTTTGGGCCCCCGGAAGATAAGGATCAGGCCGGAAGCCATAAAACCGAACGTTGCCATAAGCAAGAGCACCGGTAAGGGAATAAAGGTTTGATCAAACAGTAGCATGATCCAGAACCCGAAGAATACGGCTATTATGGATAACATCGTTAACCCGAACGAAGAAAGAAACCTCCTGCTTTTTGGTACTGTATGTTTTTTCCTTCGGGAAGCCTTCACTTACGGGATATTAGAATGATGCAGAAAAGAAAAGCATACAATTGGGATAGAAGGTGGGAAGCAACTGCTGTTTTCCGGGATGAATGAAAGAGGGTTCTTGAAGGGAAGAGCCAGGTCATACGCAAATGTATTAGAAGCCATTGGTCACCATTCTATCCCTGTACCCGTTTGGGTCAATGACCCAGGTCACCACATATCCGCCTGCTCCGTCGCTGTTGATTGCTGTCAGAAACAAACGCTGTTGGACAGGGTCGAAATAACACTCCGTATGGGGAAAGTTCGGTTCAAATAAATCATCGAAGGCCGCTGCTGGCAGGCTGCTGACTTTATCTCCTAGCTGCACCGTAATGCTTCTATACCGGCGTTTTGGGATCGTACCATCGGTCCCGAAAAACGGTTTTCCATTGATCCGGGAGGCAAACCGGTATCCGTTGACGGTATCATAACGCACCGGGTATTTACCGGCTTCGAAGGCTCCGACGGTCAGGCGGACACTGATCGCCGGTTTACCCTTCAGCAGCAGGGTGTTATCTGTACTTTCCGCCCTTTCCAGGTGTTGAAATGTTTCCAGACGTACGAGCCTGCTTTTGTGAACATACCCTCCGGACGACTCCTTTTCAGACTGGTAGAGGACGTAAATCCAGTCCCCTTTTTTTTCGTTGCAAAAAACAATCCTGTCGTTTGGTAAGGTATCCAACACGGCATTTGCCGTACTTCCTTTTTCCCTTACCAGTACGTATCCGTCCCGGTCTTTCACCACCGCAAACTGCGCAGCAGCCGGGAGGCCTCCGGCAATCAGCAGAAACACGAACCAGACAACGGTAACAAAACGACGCATACGGAAAGGTAAGCAATGCCGGGTTTTGAACAATGATATACAGGAGCACAAAGCTGCAGCCCAAAGCCATAAAAAAAGCCCCCTGCAGGTGCAGGAGGCTTTCCAATATCTTACAGTTTAGGAACGGGGTGTCTTTTTTATCACCGGCTTCTTTTTTGGTGCCGGTGTTGCTTTCGGCGCCTGGCCTTGCATGGAGGCAGCCAGTTTCGCAGCTTCAAAGGCATTCACCAGTCCGCCTGTGCGGCTGAGTTCTGCAAAATCCACCGGTCCTACTTCACCGGGACCGGTTACTTTAACACCCGGATTCACGGCACTCTTTTCAATGACCTGCTTGATCTGCTCGGCAGAGAGCTCAGGAAAATAAGACATAAGGAATGCAGCCACTCCGGAAACTACCGGTGCCGCCATGCTGGTGCCGCTCAGCGGACCATAGGTATTGCCACCGGGAACCGTAGAGTAGATGTTCATACCTGGGGCAAACACATCCACTTCTTTTTTACCGTAGTTGGAGAAATAAGCCACGAGTCCGCCGGCTTTGGCATCCCCGCTGGCACCTACCGTGATCCAGCTCGACATCCGCGAGCCATCGTTCAGCAGAACGGGGCTGGGGTAATTATGCACGGTATCGATATTGGATCCGTCATTGCCGGCTGCATGGACCAGCAGAACGCCCTTGCTTTGGGCATAGCGTACCGCATCATCCACCCATTTTTTCTCGGGAGAATATCCCTTTCCGAAACTCATATTGATCACACGCGCACCATTGTCCACCGCATAGCGGATGGCCAGGGCCACGTCCTTGTCATACTCGTCACCGTCCGGCACCACACGTACCGACATGATCTGTACGTTATCGGCCACACCGTCCATGCCTTTGCCGTTGTTGCGGGCTGCGGCAATGATACCGGCTACGTGCGTTCCGTGCAGGGGCGTATTGGCCATAATATCGTTATTGCCGTAGAAGCGGTCGTTGATATCGTTATAATTATCTCCGACGATTTCCCCGCGCAGGTCTTTGGGGGCCCGGTCGGAAGCCACGGCTTTCTGCTCTTCACTATCCAGGTAACTTTTGAATTGCTCCAGGAACGATTCATTGGTTTCCTCCATGATCTTGTTGGTCGTGAAGAAGAACAGGAAAGCATTCTTGGCTTTGCGGGCATCTTCGGTAGCCGGCGTAAAGGCTTCGAGCTCGGTTCCGGTATAGACGGCTTTGCCCATCGCTTTTTGAAGCAGGCTGTCGTGGGAGAGGGAAGTGGCGTAGGTGCGCTGCAGCAGAACAAGCTCCATTCCGCTCAGCTTAGGTCCGCCCACAACCTGCTGTTCCGAGCGTTTCCACATGTCGTACAGGAATTTATCCTCAGCGTTCAGCGAAGCCGGATTGCCCAGGTTCTCAAAGCGGGCGCGGTACCGGTGGTATACACGGGAAGCCTCATCGGAATTGGCCTTTACGTTCCGTCCGTCGCGTCCGCCGATAAAGTTCCAGCCATGCACGTCATCCACATAGCCGTTCTTATCATCATCCACGCCGTTGCCGGCAATTTCTTTGGGGTTGGTCCAGAGTACGGGGCGCAGGTCCTCGTGCAGGGTATCGATTCCCGAATCGATCACCGCCACTACGACGGTTTTTCCTTTTTTGCCTTTTACAAACTCATAAGCTTTATCCAGGCTGATCCCGTGTACGCCATCTTTCTGTTTGTCCTTAAGGTGCCAGTTCTTAGGTCCCTGGCTATGCGAAGTCTGCGCGTATAGGGAAAAGCTATACCCGGCGGCGAGTGCTACCAGTACGGACTTTTTCAGAAGGTTCATCATCATATCGATTTTTATGAGGCTCAAAGTTGAGCGAAGTGTAAAAATAAATGAAACCGCTTATAGAAATTGCTAAAAAGCCCCTGCAGGCAGGGGCTTTACGTAAAAACAATGTGAAGATTATGAATCGGTTAGCGTCAGTTGGTGAGCAGTTTGATTTCTACGCGGCGGTTAATGATGTTGGCCTTTTCCGACATACCCTTGACTAAGGGGCGGGATGATCCCAAGCCCTTGGCTTCCACGCGCTCCGCCGACACACCTTTTGTTATCAGGTAGTTGCGTACTGCGTCCGCCCGGTCCTGAGACAGCTTCTGGTTTGTTTTAACGCTGCCTTCCACGGATGTATGCCCTTCTACCTGGATCCGGATTTCCGGGTGGCGCTGCAGCAATTGGGCAAGCTCATCCAGCACACTAAAGGATGAGGCCGTCAGTTCCGCCTGGCGGAACTTGAATTGGATCTGACGGGCCGTGGTATTTACCTGCTCGGTCACTTCCCTGCTGATTTCTTTTTTGACTTCGGGTTGCGGTTGGGGAACCTGCACCACTTCCGGGCAGCCTTTGTTCGCCACCGCTCCTTTTTCTGCAGGACAGGCATCCGCCTCATCATTTACCCCGTCGCCATCGGAGTCGGGAACCGGGCAGCCCTTGTATTTGGCCGTTCCGGCCCGGTCCGGGCAGGCATCTGTTGGGTCGGCAATACCATCCGCGTCCCTGTCGGGGCAGCCCCGGGTAAGGGTGGTACCGGCCAGGTCTGGGCATCCATCGGCTTCATCTTCGATGCCATCTCCGTCGCGGTCGCGTACCGGAACTCCTTTACGGACCGGCTTGCCCAGGTAGATTCCCAGGGTGGCCGCCATCGTCATATGCTTGTAGGTTTTGCCGGCCTCTTCATAAAAAGGGTTCAGGCCCTTGCTCCAGTTGGCCGTAAGGTACACGCGTCCGCTTTCAAAACCTGCCAGTGCGTTGACGGCGAAATGACCCACCCGGTACTTGCCATCTCCTTTGCCTATCGGAAGATCAGTAGCGTTTTCCTCTTTGTATTTGCGGGTCGTGTCAAAAGAAGAAACGGTCACTTTACCGTTGTAAAACAGAGAAGCCTGGGGACCTGCGCCCAGCACCAGGCGCGACTTTCCGCTCAGGGGCAGCTTGAATACCAGGTTCAGGGGCAGGTCAACGTAATTGATGTGCTGGGTGGTAATGTTATTGAACAGAGAGCTCCTGCTGGTATCGAATACCTGCTGCACTTTTGCGCCTTTCGGAGCATAAAAAATGCCCGGCTGGAAAAAAAGGCGCTCATTCCTGTCTATCGGAAGATTGGCACTCAGGCCAAACCGGAGTCCCGTGCGCCGGGTAATGTTGTTG
>DATAGL010000067.1:0-2417 GCA_036263755.1 Chitinophagaceae bacterium
GGAACAACCTGAAGTGCTCTTCTGGGTAGGTTGCGCCGGCTCCTTTGATCAGCGGGCCCAGAAGATCACCCGGGCTTTTGCCACCATTCTGGATAAAGTGGGCGTTTCCTTTGCCATTCTCGGGGCCGAGGAAATGTGTACCGGCGATCCGGCCCGCCGTGCCGGCAATGAGTTCCTCTTCCAGATGATGGCGTACCAGAATATCCAGGTCCTGAATAATTACGGGATCAAAAAAATAGTTACTACCTGCCCCCACTGTTTCAACATCATTAAAAATGAATATCCGGAACTGGGCGGTCAGTACGAAGTGATGCACCATACCACTTTTTTACAGGGACTGATCGATGAAGGTAAAGTGCGTCTGAAAGACGCTTCCTTTTTTAAAGGGAAAAAGATCACCTACCACGACAGCTGCTACCTTGGCCGGGGCAACGATATCTATGAAGCTCCCCGGCAGGTGCTGGAAGCCCTGGATGCCGAGCTGGTGGAAATGAAGCGCTGCCGCAAGAACGGCTTTTGCTGCGGGGCCGGTGGCGCCCAGATGTTTAAGGAAGAAGAAAAAGGCACCACCCGCGTGAACTGGGACCGCGCTGCGGAAGCCGTGCAAACGGGGGCCAGCATCGTGGCAGCCGCCTGCCCGTTCTGCAATACCATGCTGACCGACGGCATGAAGGCAGCTGAAAAAGAAGCGGAAGTTCAGGTGCTCGATGTGGCGGAACTGGTGGCAGCCGCCCTGCGGGAGGAGGAATCCGCACGGAAAACAGGATAAGAATGGCCGATGGCCCCGACCCTGAACTACCGGGCATTGATGTCGGTACGCGCCTGAATGACTATCCATTACTTTTTTCGTAACTCCACCTCCGGTACGGGCAATAGCTTGTTCCTATAAACCGTCGCAACAAATCGTTGCCGGATGATCGTGTCACACATTCCAGCCATAGCCCCTGGCATGATTCCACCGGTCCGTTTTCCCATTCCCTTCCTAACTTTGTCCCATGAAGCTGGAATTTGCGCATTTGCTGCCGGAGGATTTTGCACCGGACAGTCGGGTCTGGGTATACCAAAGCAACCGGTTGCTGACCCTATCGGAAGCCCTGGAAATGGAGGAGCAACTGGAGCAGTTTGCCGCCGGTTGGCGTTCGCACGGGGTCAAGGTAAAAGCCTGGGCGGGTCTTCTTTTCGGCCAGTTCGTCATTCTGATGGCCGACGAGCGGGCCACCGGGGTAAGCGGCTGCAGCACGGATGCCTCGGTACATTTCATAAAAGAACTCGAAACAAGGTACAGTGTGGACTTTTTTAACCGCACCTCCCTGGCGTTCGTGGTAAAAGACAAGATCCAGGTGTTGCCCATGAGTCAGCTGGCCTATGCAGCGGAAAACGGGTTCATCAATGGAGATACGCTCTATTTCAATAACCTCGTCAGTACGAAGGAGGCTTTAAAGCGCGAATGGCTGCAGCCTGTCCGTAATTCCTGGCTGGCCGGCCGCCTCTCCGCATATCTTAAAGAAGGGCAGCCCGAATAAACTACCTGTTCGGCTAAACCCACCTCCTTATCTCCAGATGGCTGCCTTTCCCATAAGGCAACAATAAAACCATCTTAAATTCTGCCATCCTGTCATTCGAGCGGGTGGAATGCTTTATCTTTGCTCCAATTTTTTGGATTATGTTCGAGACCGTTACCAAAGTGCATAATGAAGCCCGGCAGGGAGAGGCCTACGCTCCCTTTACCGGGGATCCGAATACGTACGTACGCCAGTTCTATATTGAAAGTTATGGCTGCCAGATGAATTTCAGCGATTCCGAAATCGTTGCTTCTATTCTGAACGGTGAAGGATTTGGCGCCACGCGCAATATGGAAGAAGCCGACCTGATCCTGCTGAACACCTGTTCCATCCGGGAGAAAGCGGAACAGACGGTACGCAAGCGCCTGACGGAATTCCGGAAAATCAAACAGCGGCGGCCGGGACTGCTGATCGGGGTACTGGGCTGTATGGCGGAGCGCCTGAAGGCCCGTCTGCTGGAAGAGGAAAAGCTGGTGGACCTGGTGGTGGGGCCCGATGCCTACCGCACGCTGCCGGGACTGATCCTAGAAGCCGATGGCGGCCAGAAAGGGGTGAATGTACTGCTGAGCCGGGAAGAGACGTATGCCGATATCAGCCCGGTCCGCCTGAACAGCAACGGCATTACCGCTTTTGTTTCCATCATGCGCGGCTGCAACAACATGTGTTCCTTCTGCGTGGTACCGTTTACCCGGGGCCGTGAGCGCAGCCGGGATGCCCGCAGCATCATTGAAGAGTGCCAGGGCCTTTTTAATTCCGGTTATAAGGAAGTGACCCTGCTGGGACAGAACGTGGATTCTTATTACTGGACCCCTGAATCCGGCGAACCGGTCACTTTTGCCCGGCTCCTCGAACAGG
>DATAGL010000068.1:0-4391 GCA_036263755.1 Chitinophagaceae bacterium
AATAGGCACCAGAATGTCCAACCCTATTTCCTGGCCAATCATAAAGCGTAAGTCATCTGTGGAATAGTCGCCGATCCGTTTTGCATACAATTGATAGCTCCGTAACTGGATGCTGGAGGCCTGGCCCTGCACCGGGATTTCCTTTGGCCACTTACCCAAAAAGTTCGATAGACTTTCCATATACTGTTTACTGATCCGGCTAAATGAACCGCCTTATTATCGCCCGGCCGGATAACGGTCCCTTTGCGGGTAAGGCCAATTGAAGAAGGATACTGTTGAACCTGAAAACACAAAATACACAGGCCTGCGATAACTTCAAATCGGATGAAGCGGCACATACCCCGTGGCCCGGTTCGCCAGGCTGTCGGGGTATTCCAGCCCGAACTCCTCAAAGTCTTCCCGGAACATCAGCAGCCGCACGGTATGGGTTCTTTCTGAATACATTGCCGGATACCATTTACCGATGTGCGAAAAGGCCTTTCTTTTTACCCGGGATTTGCTGTTCTCGCTCAGGGTCCTGCCTTTATAGGAGAAAGAACACCGGTAACCGGGGTTGGCCGCGGTCCCACCTTTAGCGGAACCTAAATAGTCGACAATCCGGGCGTGAACGATGACCCCGTTTTTCTTCAGATCCCGTGCTGCAAAGCAACGGTGGATACCTGTTGCTATAAACAGCAGTACGATCAGGAGGGGAAGTATATATTGTACTTTCAGGTTGGGTTTCATGAGTGATGATAACGTTTGGAGCCGTTACCCTGATCTGGTTTCAGCCCTCTGAAAGATACACTTCACCATCCGCCTAAAGAAACTTACAGGGACCACAACCACGGATGAGCGGGATCGGTAAGGATTAGCAGGATATGATCCAGGGACGAAGGCATACGTGCCTGCGGCCAGGCCTTACCGGCGCAGGACTCCACTTACCGACCCCACACCCTATCCGCTTTCCGGATATGATGGGCGATGCGGCCGGCCATTTCCGCCCATAAAGGCTCGGGCAGGCTATGGCCCATTCCTTCAAATAACAGCAGTTCCGCACCTTCGATGGCATTTGCTGTTGCCACCCCTCCGCTGACGTCAATCATCTTATCGGCTTTTCCGTGGATCACAAGCGTCGGCGCCTTCAGCTTCCGCAGCATCGGCGTCCGGTCGCCGGATTTCAGCACGGCCACCGCCTGCCGGGTAAAGGCCAGCGGGTCATGGTCGCGGTCCCAGCACAGGGCGGCATTTTGAGCGGCGGCTTCTTCATCGAAGGGAAAGCCCGGCGAGCCGAGCGCCTGCATCGAGCGCACGCGCCAGCGGATATAGGCTTCCCGGTCCGCCCAGGGTGGCTCGCCCAGGCCCGCCAGCACCGAAAAATCGGTCTGGCCGACAGAGCGATCACCCGTGGTCGACATAATGGAGGTGAGCGATTTAACCCGGGAGGGATACTCGATGGCCACCGTCTGGGCGATCATGCCGCCCATGGAAGCACCCACGATATGGACCGGGCCGAAACCCAGGGCATCGGCCAGGCCGATGGTGTCGGCCGCCATGTCGCTGAGGGAGTAGGTGACCGTGGAGTAATCACCGGCCATGGCGGCGGCAAAATCCGGCTCGGGTGCTCCGGTCATATGCGTGGACAGGCCGGCATCGCGGTTGTCGAAACGAATCAGGTGCAGTCCGCACCGCACCAGCTCCGCGCAAAAGCCATCCGGCCAGGCAATCATCTGGGCGCCTCCGCCCATGAGCAGGAAGACGGGAGGGGCCGCGGGATCGCCCAGGCGTTCGAAAGCAATGTCCAGGCCCGAAGGGCCTACGTTGTGCCGTTTTTCTACGTTCATACTGGTGGGGTTAAGCGCCGTAAGGAAGGCCGTACCTTTCTTCACCGGCGGTCAGCAAAATTGCGCCCAGCCGGGGCCTCCATGCAATAACAATCGTTAAGAAATCAGCGCTTGTTCCGGATCCGGCTCAGGGATACCGGGGTCATACCCAGGTAGGAGGCGATGTAGTGCTGGGGGATGCGCTGCAGCAACTCCGGGCGGGTATGGAGCAGTTCCCGGTACCGCTCTTCCGGGCTGTTCTTGATGCGGGATAAAAAAAGCTGCTGGTAGCGGAACAGGGTCTGGAAGGTGAGGTCTTCGATCCGCTTCCGGAAGGCAGGTGCATCCCCCAGCATGAACTCGAAATCCTTTTTGGCAATCCGGTACAGGATGCAGGGCTCCAGGCTTTCGAGGTAAAAGTCGCTGGGCCGGCCCGTGCGGAAGCTTTCTATGGACGAAACGCCTTCTCCTTCCAGGAAAAAGTCGAGTGTAATATCCTTGCCCGCATGGTTGAACCAAATCCGCACGCAGCCCCGTTCGAGGTAATAGGTATGGGTAGCCACGTGGCCTTCCCGGAGCAGCACCGTTTTCGCCGGAATCTCCAGCCGCTCGCTCAGGTGGATGTATTTATTCCAGGGGGTTTGTGCAGCATCCTCCTTCATCAATGCATGATTTTACACCGCGCACGGGCGCCGGTTGCCGCTAAGATAGCACCTTCCGAAACCTGACCGCCCTACCACCTAATGTCAACGGATCAACTAATCAACCGATCCACTTTTTCCAACAGCCCTGAGGCCCTTAGCTCTTTCCATCAGGGTGCCGTACACAGGCTGTCGATATACCGCGCATCTTCCTCTGCATCCGGTGGCGGAGTGAACCCATATTCCCGGTAAGTATCCGCCCGCAACAGCATTTCGTTTATACCGGGATCCGTGGTATCGTACACGATCCGGATTCTTCTCCCGAACAGGGAGGACTGGAAATATACCTTATCCCGGGAACAGGGTATGCTTTCGCTGCCGGTATAGGTCTCGCCTTTTACCGTAAACCGGTACAGGATAACCAACCCGCTGCTGTACCGGGAGTTGCCGAGCTTATAAATAAAGCCGTGGGTTACCGCCGCATTTCGTTCCAGGCTGCAGGTTTCCAATACCCCAAGCAGAAAAATGATACCGATGAAACCTATACCAATGAGATAACTTAACTTTTTTCGATCCTTCATGAAAATTGATTACGGGCTGGCCCCGCCTTTACCCCTGTTGAACAGGCCTGGCATGCATATTCCGGCAGGCGGTAATAGCGATTCAGATGGGTGCTGCTGCATCCAGGCAAACATAAGAAACCCTTTTATTTTCCATCGCGATCAAGGGTTATACTTCCGGTATATCTTCATCACCCGGCGACGTCGGATCAACGGCCGGAGGTACAAACTCATGCTGCTGCATGAATGCATACCACTCTTCCGGAATCACTACACCGTGCCGTTCCACATAATCGGCCAGATCATCCAGCCAGCACCAGACCCCGTCCGTTCGGCAGGATAAAGAACCGAAGGTTGCCACACCGGTAAAAGGAGAAGGAAAAGGCCTCCGGCTGGTGGCCGCCAGGATGGTTGCATTCCGGAGGTAATACCCTATTCCTTCCCTGTTGTACCGCGCATTGACCGCAGGATCCACAAATGCATAAATACTCGGGCAATGCTCATACCCTTTCCCATATTCTTTCCAGGGACCAAACCACTTGCGGCTACCGGTAGCGCCGTTTTCCATTTGCATCATCATTCATTTTTTTGCAATAAACCGGATGCCTGAAACCGGAGGAATAAGTACCTCAGTGGGTGTTCGTCCAGCAGTTCCCGCAGGGAAGCATCGCCATATATGCACCCGTCACAGGAGGGGATGACCATGCCGGATTGCCGGTTCAGCCGGATCAGCGACCAGGCCACCTCCGGGAGCGATGTGCCTCCCCGATGCAACAGGTACAGTCCGGCCGTGCCGTATGCCCGCTCCACGGGAAAGAACGAAGCAGCCAGCTTCAGGAGAGCAGGCAAATCCCTGTTCTCTACCAGGCCGGCCAGGGCCTGGGCTCCCGGGGTGGGCGCACCGGCAAAACCGCAGAAGGCGCCGTAGACCCTGAAGAGAGAAGGTTCCTGCGACAAGTCCATTAGCGTAAGGGCAGCACCGAACCTGCGATTATGCTGCCCGATGTACTGCAGCGCCTGTGCCGTGTCTATGAGCTGGTACACCCGCTCACACAGCATCCGGTACAGGCTATCAGGCTTCCGGTTCTGGTAGATGGCGGTCATAAACAGTGTATCGTTCCGGGTAAACAGTTCCAGCCGGTAGGACTGTCCCAGCACCAGCAGGGGGTGGCTACCCTCGGTGCCCTTGTATGTATAATGGTGACGGGTAACTCCCGAATCCAGCACATCGGTTCCCGCCGGCACAAAATGGCTCCGGTACCGCGACATGACCCGTTGCGCAAAGAGGCGGGACACTGTCTTCTCCTTTGCGAAAACCGCCGGAATCGCCTCCGACAGGAGCTGGCCCTGCAATGGCTGCAGCGCCAGCAAACCGAAGAGGAAAAAGA
>DATAGL010000069.1:0-3532 GCA_036263755.1 Chitinophagaceae bacterium
CACGGGGACGTTCTTTTGATGCAGCCTGCTGTCTGTACCCAACGGCGCCATTTGTTACAGCAGAAAAACTCAAGGCCGCTTATGAGAAACTGCAGGAAACCGGTGTGGATACGGTTTTCCCCATTATGCCATTTAGTTATCCTGTTTTCCGGGCACTTGGAATGGAAAACGGCAAACTTAAGATGATTTGGAATCAGTACCGGAACACACGTTCTCAGGATCTTCCCGAAGCATATCACGATGCGGGCCAGTTTTATTTTTTCCAGGTGGAAAATTTTATGAAGAAAAAAAGCCTGATTACCGATAATGTAGCCGGTATAGCAATCAGCGAGCTGGAAGGCCAGGATATCGACAACCTAACGGATTGGCGTCTGGCAGAGCTGAAATTTGAACTCCTACAAAATACCCAAGGATGAAACCGAAATTGTATATCCGGGCGGATGGGTGCAGCAAGACAGGTCTTGGACATGTGGTCCGGTGCTGTGCCTTAGCCGATATGTTGCGTATGGATTTCAGTTGCACCTTTTTTATCCGGACTCCTTCAGCCTACCTCTGCCAGGAAATACAAAAAGCGGGGGCTGCTGTAGTGGAAATGCCCGCAGCAGACAGCTATGAGGCTGAAGCGGAAGCTTGGGCCAGCAGGCTGGAGGGCAGTGAGCTTATCGTACTCGACGGATATCATTTCCAGATAACATATCAACGCCTCCTGAAAGCCAGAGGTTGCCGGTTGGTCTGCATCGATGATATCCATGCCTATCCATTTGCTGCAGATGTGATCATCAATCATTCCGGCAGCGCACGGAGGGATCAATATGAAGCTCCCCATTCTACTCAATTTTACCTGGGTTTTAAATACAGCCTGCTCCGTAAAGCTTTTCTTTGCGGCCGCTCTGGGCAATCTGCTAACAATACCCTGCTCATTTGTCTGGGTGGAGCAGATCCGGACAACAATACCCTACAGGTCTGGAAGCAGGTAGCCAAAGCCGGCTTTTCAGCCATTCACATCCTGGTCGGTGCTGCATACCAGTTCAGGACCGAACTTGAATTCTTGCTCTCGGAGGCTAACGTACCGGTAACTATCCATCAAAGCCTAGAAGCTGAAGCTGTGGCCAGCCTAATGCAGCAATGCTCCCATGCAGTCCTTAGCCCAAGCACCACTGCACTGGAATATATGTCATTTTCAGGTGTGGTCTACCTGTGTCAGATAGCTGATAACCAGTCCGATCTGAAATCTTATTTTCTGGATAACGGTTTGGCAAAAGATTTCAGCGATTTCAGAAGATTGTCTATTGCCGAAGAGGAGGAAATGATCCGTAAACAGAAATCCATTTTTGATGGGCGCTCGGGAAGCCGATTGTTGCAACTCTTTCAGGCCATAAATTTTATGGCTGATTCCCGGATCGAAATCGCTACCGAAAGAGACCTGGATCTAACGTACCAATGGGCGAATGACCTCGTAGCCCGGCAGATGTCTCACAATACGGATTCAATTCCTGCTGACGTTCATGCGTCCTGGTTCATGGAAAAACTGAATGATCGTCATTGCAGGTATTACCTCTTCCATCATGGGTCAAAGGCTTTCGCCCAGATCCGGTTCGACCAGAAGAATGAATTTTATCTCCTCAGCTATTCCATTGATGCAGCCTACCGGGGCCGGGGCCTTGGTCCATTCATCCTGTCTGAAGGCATCCGGAAGCTCCGGGCCGACTTGGGTACCCAGGCATTGCGCGTGGTCGGGTATGTAAAAAAGGAAAACATTTCCTCCATTCTGAGCTTTGAAAAGTTGAAGTTCAGAAGGGAAGAAACTATAGAGAATTATCATTCAAATAAATATTGTTTGGAGTCTTAGTATGGAAATTTCTATTGGCAGCATTAAGATTGGTCCGGCACATAAGCCATTTATTATTGCCGAGATGTCAGGCAACCATAACCAAGCGCTTGACCGGGCACTGGCTATTGTAGACGCTGCTGCTGATGCCGGTGCGCACGCCATTAAGTTGCAGACCTATACGGCTGATACCATGACCGTGAAAGGCGCCTTCACCATAACCGACAATGAGTCGCTATGGAAAGGCCGGGAGCTGTACGATCTTTACAAAGAGGCCTACACGCCTTGGGATTGGCACAAGCAAATCTTCGATCGTGCTAAGGAGCGAGGCATGCTCGCCTTCAGTTCCCCTTTTGACGTTACGGCCGTCGACTTCCTGGAGTCACTGGACGTTCCGGCGTACAAGATTGCTTCCTTTGAGAATACGGACTGGACCCTGCTCAAGAAAGTAGCAGCTACTGGAAAGCCTGTGATAATGTCCACTGGTGTGTCTGAGCTATCCGATATTGATGAGTCGGTACGTCTGCTGCGCCGGAGTGGCTGCAAAGAATTGGTAATTCTGAAATGCACCAGCACGTACCCGGCTACCCCGGAGAACACAAATCTGCGCACTATTCCGCATATGGCCGAACTGTTCCAATGTCCTGTTGGCCTGTCTGATCATACAATGGGAGTGGGTGCCGCGGTAGCAAGTATAGCCCTGGGTGCGCGGGTGATTGAAAAACATTTCACACTTAGCAGAGCGGATGGAGGAGTGGATGCTGCTTTTTCGCTGGAGCCGGAGGAGCTGAAGACCCTGGTAGTGGAGGCGGATCGTGCCTTTCAGGCCCTGGGGCAGATCAGCTATGGCGTACTGAAGGCAGAAGAGAAAAGCCGGAGTTTCAAGCGATCGCTTTATGCTGTCGAAGACATCAGGTTTAATGAGCCCTTCTCCGATAAAAACATCCGGTCCATGCGCCCCGGCCATGGCTTGCATACGAAATACCTTGACCAAATCGTAGGTAAAAAAGCTGCCGTTTTTATCAAGCGGGGAACGCCGATTAGTTGGGATTTGATTTCCGGCTGAGTGTTGCAACTTGTAGACAACCAAACGAATTATACCAAAAACAACAACAGATTATGAGCGGAACATATCAAACTGATCAGGAAGCCTTCTGGTCAGGCGAATTCGGAAACGAATACATCAACAGGAATAACAGCGAGCAACTGCTGGCTTCCAACCTGAATTATTTTTCCAAAATTCTGGAAGGCTGCTCTTCCATCGGTAGCATTTTGGAGCTGGGAGCAAACATTGGCATGAACCTGAGAGCGCTGAAAGCATTACTCCCTTCTGCTAAGATCAGTGCCGTGGAGATCAATGAAGCAGCTTACAAGGAATTAATAACTCTTGGAAACGTAAAAGGTTATCATCAGTCCATTTTTGATTTCTCCCCATCCGAGCAGTACGATTTTGTTTTTGTAAAAGGCGTACTCATTCACTTGAATCCTGACATGCTGCACCAGGCTTATGAAAAGCTTTATGCAAGCAGCCGTAATTATGTGTGCATCGGAGAGTACTACAACCCGGTTCCCGTGACGCTGAGCTACCGTGGCCACAGCGACCGTTTGTTCAAACGCGATTTCGCAGGAGAATTCATGGAAAGCTATCCCGATATGGAATTAATAAAGTATGGATTTGCTTACCGCAAAGACCCTTTGTACCCT
>DATAGL010000070.1:0-4857 GCA_036263755.1 Chitinophagaceae bacterium
AAAGGTAGCGGAAAAAGGAAAACGGGGTTCCTTTAATGTCCGTATCAATGAACCGGATGTCTTCTACCTCCTGAATGGTATGGGCACGGACGATCCGGTATAAACGCAGCAGCGAAGTCAGAAGGATGATCAGCAGCACAAGGGTCACCGCACCGTAACCAAGAAGCAACAGCTGGTCCTGCGACAACCCCGGGGACTGGCTTTCCAGCTCTACTACATAGGCATCAGCCGCATCAACGGCCTGCAGCAGCCGGATGGCCGTTTCAGGGACCTCCGTTTCAGGGCTCAGGAAGGGCAGTTTTACCAGCGGGATCATCAGGGACAGGGTGACTGTGGCCAGCAGGTAAAACCGGTTCCACTGGTGAAACAGCCGGTTGCGGAGCGCCAGGAAATAGTACCCAGTGAAAAGGGCCGAGCAGACAAGAACCTTCAGCAGGTAATAGCCGATGATGATCATTTTTTCCCTTTTTTAAGTTGTTGCAGCAATACCTCCAGCTCTTCCACGCTGAGGCTGTTTTCTTTCACCATAAAGGAAACTGCTTCCGAAAAGGAGCCGCCGAAATATCCCTTCACCAGGTTCTTCATGGTGGCCTTTGAATATGCATCCCGGCTGACGAGGGGATAGTACTGGTGCTGCCGGCCAAACACCCGGATGGCGGCAAATTCCTTTTCCACCAGGATCTTCAGAATCGTGGCTACCGTATTCTGGTGCG
Source organism: Chitinophagaceae bacterium (assembly GCA_036263755.1). Taxonomy (GTDB): domain Bacteria; phylum Bacteroidota; class Bacteroidia; order Chitinophagales; family Chitinophagaceae; genus Flavisolibacter. Next base: position 714 of record DATAGL010000070.1, read on the forward strand.
GCTTTGGTGCCGGAAGGGCATCCAGTACATCGCGGATAAAGCCCTCCTTTATTTTCCAGAGCGCCTGCATTACCTGCTCTTCGGCTTTTGTCAATGCTTTCATATTTCAGGTTGTACCACCAAGCTATAACTATATTTTTAGTTTGCAAACTACTTTTTTAGTTTAATCACTAAATAAATAGTTGAAGCCTATTTTTTACTTTCCCTTTGGGTATTTCTTCCCTTACTTTGCAGCAAATAAACTTGGAATGGCGGACGCGATCATCGAAATACGGAATGCCAATATATATCAGGGAGATAGCATGGTATTGCAGGACGTTAACCTGACGGTGAACAAGGGCGAATTCGTGTACCTGGTAGGTAAGACGGGTACAGGTAAGTCGAGTCTGCTGAAGACCCTGTACGGTGAGCTTCCGATGCGCGAAGGCGAGGGTACCGTGGCCGGGTTTAACCTGCGGGAACTGACCTGGAAAACCGTTCCGTACCTGCGGCGCACGCTGGGCGTCGTCTTTCAGGATTTCCAGCTGCTCACGGACCGCAACGTAAACGAAAACCTCAAATTCGTATTGAAAGCCACCGGCTGGAAGGATGATAAGCTGATGAATGAAAAGATCGCCGATGTACTGGATAAGGTGGGCCTCAAATCAAAAGGATTCAAATTCCCCTTTGAAATGAGCGGCGGCGAACAGCAGCGGGTAGATATTGCGCGGGCCCTGCTGAACTCGCCCAAGCTCATTCTTGCCGACGAACCGACCGGTAACCTGGACCCAGAAACCTCCGACGAAATCATGCAGCTGCTGTTTCATATCTCCCGCGATTTCGGAACTGCCATCATTATGGCCACCCACGATTATATCGTTATCCGGAAATACCCGGCGCGCATGCTGCGCACTGAAGGAGGACGCATCCTGGACAATGTCAGCTTATCCAGTTTTTAATTAGTGCTGCATTTTTCTTCCGGTCATACAGCACCTCGAGGTACTTGCGGGCTGCACGGTCTCCTTCCGTAAAAGGCCGGTTCATGTATTGGTGCACCGCATCCCGGAAGGCCCCGGCCTCCTGTGCCGTACCGAATCCCTGGGCTTGCCCCGTACCGGCAGCCTCCGCTCCGAAGGTCAGACAATGCCGGCCTCTGAAAAGCGCATGCAGCAGTTTCAGCTTGACGCCCGTGTTGCTGAAAGAAGGCAGCACATGCAGGTGTGCCTCTGCCACCAGCTGATCCATTGCAGTAGGATCGGGGTTTTCCACCAGCTGTACCAACGGATGTTTGGCGACCAGCTCCCTGAGGGCTTGCGAAGGACGGTAGCCCGCCACCACCAAAGGAATGCCGGCGTCTTTGAAAATCTCCGTGATCAGCCAGCGGGCCGCTTTTTCGTTTTCGGGAACGGAAAGGTTTCCATGGTACAGGCAGAAATTACCCCAACCGGCTTTCCCCTCCACATTTTGCCAGGGAATAAAACAGGGCAGGAACTGTATGCGGGTCCAGCCGTATTGAACCGTCAGTTGTTCGGTATCGGCCGGAGATAAACTCCACACCGGCAGGTCATTCGCCAGGCTTTGCTGCCAGTGGTGGAGCAGGCGGGCTTCCCTTTGAAAAAAGATTTTTTTCCTTGCGGTCGTTTCCTGGCCGGCCAGCATCTGATAATAGGCCGCTTCATTATTATGCATGCGCAGGAAGATGGGTCTTCCTGCGGGTTGCAACCGGCTCAGAATACCGGTGCAGTGCAACCCGTGCAACAGCACCGGCAGGTGGTCCCTGTTCAGATTTTCGACAAGTGCCCGGCTTGTCCGCGAGTGAACAGTATAAGGGCGGTTCGGGTGCACCCCCCGCAGTCCTGTTGCTCTCCGGTATGCCTGGACCGAAGCGCATCGGGCAGCCAGCGGGCCGGCGTCGCGCCCTTCCCGGTACCTGAAATAATGAAGGTGAACCGCTACCCCTGCATTCAGCAGGGCTTCGATGCTGTAATACATATCGATGGCTCCTCCGTAATCCGGTGGCGCCGGCGCATCCAGGCATACGATATGGAGGGAAGGATTCATGCAGGTGACAGTTTTTGGTAAAACTGCAGCAGGCGCTGCTCTTCCCGTTCCCAGTTCAATTCGGTACGGGCGGCCAGGCAATTGCGGCGCAGCTGTTCCTGCAGTCCGGCATCATGGGCCAGCCGGTTAATGGCTGCAGCCAATGATTCCGGTGACAGATCCTCCACCAGCAGGGCCACACCGAATTGTTCATTGATGGACCGGTACACGGGGTAGTCCACACATACCTGCGGGATACCTGCCTGTATATAATCGAAAAAGCGGTTGGCCAGGGACTAGTAATTGCTCAGGCCTTTGTTTTCAAATAGGGTGAGGCCTATAAGCGCCCGCAGCGTGATCTTCCGGAGCTCTTCCGGCAAAACCTTTCCCTTCAGAAACACCTTATCCTGTAACCCGTACCGATGGATGAGAGCCCGGCACTCTTCCAAATAATTGCCGTCTCCGTAAATATGAAAAGGAACGCCAATCCACTGGAATGCCGGGATGAGGGTCTCAAAAGAACGCCCTTCATTGACCGCGCCCTGATAAAGAATAAAGGGTTCCGGGTGGGCTGCATACTCCGTTTGGACCCGGGGCAGGTTGCGGATTACTTCATACTGCACGCCGTATTGCTCCCGGAAGATGTCCCGGATGGGTTCATTAACCGTATATCCCACCGGGAACTTTGGCACGGCTTTGCGCTCCACCCACTTCCAGAAACGGTAAATCCCGGGCCGGCTAACCACTTCTTTCATTTCGGTGAACAGTTCATGGGCGTCGTAAACACGCGTAATCCGCCGCAGCCGGGAAAGGCAAAGGCAGGGAAGGATCGTATCGAGGTCAATGGCACAAAGAACATCCATACGGCGGAATAACAGCCAGAAGAACAAACGGATGTTGTATTCAATATAGAACAGCTTTCCTTTGTCAAACAGGAGCGACAGGCGCTTTTGTGCAAAGGGCCGTTCTTTCAACGGAAGGGAATCCTTTTTTTTCCGCCCCACCAGGGTAACCGAATATCCTGCGGCGGCCAGGGAGCTGCAGATGCGGATCATCCGCTGGTCATAATTCAGATCGTTGGTAACGGTAAAGTACAGCCGCTTCATGACCCGGCGTCCTCCCGGATGGCTGCATGGATCTGCTCGATCATTTGAATGGTGTGGATGGCTTCAATGGCTTCCGGAAGGACAGGTGTGGCGGGTTGGTCGAGGGACGCTACCAGTCCGTCGTACACCTGTGCATGATTGCTCATCGATCCCTGGTAATACCCGTAGTCATTTGCCGTAGCTGCCTGAACCACCGGTGCCTCCATGCCTTCCACATCAAACCATTCAAGCGTATTCAGGTATTGACCGCCGATTTTTACGGTGCCCTTTTCAGCAAAAAGGGTGAAGGACCCTTCCCGATTGTGGCGAAAGCTGTTGATGGAAAAATGAAGCGTACCGGGAACCCCGCTCCGGGTGCGGACGCTCAGCGCCAGGGTATCGGGAAAGGCGAGGGGCTTTCCGGTCCGGCGGTCGGCAAACCCTTTCACTTCGGCCAGGTCGCCGAGGAGCCAGTAAAGGAGATCAATGAAATGGCTGAATTGGGTATACAGGATGCCGCCATCCAGTTCGGCCGAGCCCCGCCAGGTATTCCGGTAGTAATCCTCCGGCCGGTTCCAGAAACCATTCACGGCAAAGCTGTACACCATACCCAGCCGGTTTTCCTCCAGGAGACGGCGGAGCAGGCGTACCGGCTCGTTGAAGCGGTTTTGTTTGACCACAAACAGTTTGCGGCGGAAAAAATGCGCCGTATCGGCCATTTGCCATCCAGCTACCGAAGTTATGCACATCGGTTTTTCACACAGCACATGCACACCTGCCTGCAGCGCTTTAATGGCATGCTCGGCATGGAGGCCATTGGGGGTGCAGATGCTCAGTACATCCAGACCGGTTTCTTCCCGGAGTAAGGCATCCAGTGTGGGGTAAGGCTTTGCATCATACGCAGCTGCCAGTTCAGCGGCCCGCTCGTCATCCGTATCACAAACAGCAGCCAGTCGCCCTACCCGCCGGATCTCTTCGGCATGACGGCGGGCAATCTGCCCGCAACCCACAATGGCAAACGTATACATGGCGTCAAATGT
>DATAGL010000071.1:0-4614 GCA_036263755.1 Chitinophagaceae bacterium
CCCAGGCTTCGTTGCCCACGCCCCAGAACGATACTTTCCAGGGCTCGGCGCGGCCGTTCTTGCGGCGCAGGTCCGACATCGGGCTCTGGCCTGCAAAATTCACGTACTGCACCCAGTCGGCCAGCTCTTGCACTTCCCCGCTGCCCACATTGCCGGCCAGGTATGGCTCGGTTCCGAGCAACTCGCACATGTTGAGGAAGTCGTGCGTGCCGAAAGAGTTGTTTTCCGTAACCCCGCCCCACCAGGTATTGACCATAGAGGGCCGCTGGTCTTTCGGACCAATGCCGTCTTTCCAGTGATAGGTGTCGGCAAAACAGCCGCCGGGCCACCGCAGGTTGGGAATGTTCAGCTTTTTGAGTGCTTCGACAACATCGTTGCGCACACCGGCGGTATTGGGTACGCGCGAGGTATCGCCCACGTAAAAGCCGCCGTAGATGCACCGGCCAAGGTGCTCGGCAAAATGCCCGTAGATATGGCGGCTGATCTGGGGGCCAGGACTGCCTGCCTGCAGCACGCCCCTATTCTGGGCGAACAGGGAGGCAGCGGTCAGCAAAAGGATCGAGGATAAAAGAAGCGCTTTTTTCATAACTGAGTTTCGTTGACAGGTGAAAAGGCCGGCTGTCTGCACCGGCAGGCGGAGAATGAGATGCGTGTCCGGGGTGTGGCCTGCCGAAGCGACGGGTACCGGCCGTAATAGCGGAAAGGTGCTGCTGGGGTCAGCAGGCTTCCCGGCAGACGGACGGCGCGCGCGCACAAAGGCGCCCGCAAGCGGCCTGTTTACGGCTCTGCTCGCCGGAGAGGAAGAGCAGGGCGGTTTTTCCGCCAGGAAGGAGCGGCTGTGCGGAAAGGGCCGCAGGCAAGGCAATCGCATGGACTGTTTATTTAAGCGTTACTAAAAGGTCCGAAGGTATTTCTGATAGGATAACCGGGGGAGAGCCGCAAATTATAAATGTAAAATTTACACTTATCATTTTGGCCCGGATTTAAAGTTAAGGGCATCGGCTACATTCCAGCAAATTTTTTTGTCTTTTTCTCAAAACCGGTACACCGGTGCCCCTCCGGCATCGACTTTCCGGGTAGCCCGCCCACCCTGCCGCAAACACCCCCTTACATTGCCGTATTCGCACAGTAAGACCCTTCAGCAGATCGTCTATGTTTGCACGAACAAGCAAAAACAAAACGTTATGGCAACTCAAATCTTCGTCAACCTGCCGGTGAAGGACCTGAACCGGTCCATGGAATTTTTCCGCCAGCTGGGCTACTCCTTCAATGCGCAGTTCACCAATGAACAGGCGGCCTGCATGGTCATTTCCGAAACCATTTACGCCATGCTGCTGACGGAACCCTTTTTCGCGGGCTTTACCCATAAGGCCATCGCCGATGCCCATACCACCACCGAGGTGCTGCTTTGTCTTACGACCGACAGCCGGGAAGCGGTGGACGAGATGATCCGCAAGGCCGTGGACGCCGGCGGCAGCACGCACCGCCCCGTGCAGGACTATGGTTTTATGTACAGCCACGCGTTCCAGGACCTCGACGGGCACATCTGGGAAATCGTTTGGATGGACCCGAACCACGTACAGCCGGAGCACGAGTCAGCCGCTCAGCCTGAAGCCGTGGCCTGAGGAGGAAAGAAAGAAACCTATTTTTATCGTTCAGCAGAAGCCGTTGGCGCATTCAAAAGGATGCGCCAACGGCTTTTTTTATCCGGGCCGGTACCAGCCGCCCCTCCATTCCCGGGTAATCGTACCTCCCACGGCTGCTGCCCTGGAGTTTCTTTCCGGTTACCGGTTCCAGACCGGGTTTTTGGATACTGGTTTGTGGTGCAATAACGTTACCCATCAAACCACAATCATGCAAATACGAAAACAGAAAACAGGTCTTTGGATCCTGCTGGTAGTGGTCCTGCTGGCTGCAGGCTGGGTGATGTACCGGAACGCCGGCAGCGGCAATAAGCCGGCCGCAACAACTGCCGGCAGTCTGGCCAACAACTCGGCCAACGAGGCCAAAAAAGAAGCCGTCAAGCTGACCATGGACGTAGCTTCCACCACCATTACCGATATGCAGCCCGGACGGGTGCGCGCCATCAGCCAGGTAGTGATCCAAAACCCGCTGCCGGTACCATTACAGGCAACCCGGTATGATTATACCGTGCTCCTGCGGGGCCGGAAAGTGGCCGAGGGATCGTATACACAGCCGATCCGGCTGCCGGCCGGCGGAAAGGAGACCGTGTACCTGCCCTTATACATCCGGACCCGCCAGCTCGATGAAGCCAACGACCAGCCGGGTGCCGCCGGCAAGGACCTGGCCCGCTATACCTTCATCAATAAAATTTATACAGACGTTCCGGTGGCCGGAAAAAGGATCATCACTTTCAACCTGGAAAAGGACCTGCCGCTCATCCGGATGATCCGCATGAAGCCCGGCGACCTCGATATCGGCAAGTTAGGTTTGCGCAACAGCGGGCTGGACCTGCAGCTGCAGCTGACCAACCCCAACAGCTTTACCATCCGCATGCGGGATGGCGTATACGTGATGCGGATCGATAACCGGCAGGTGCTGAACGGTGCCCTGCAGGAGGAGCTCATCCTGCCGGCCGGGGAAACGGTCACCGTGCCGCTGCGCCTGGAGCTGCGCACCGGCCGGGCCCTGAAGACCGGCTGGAAAATGCTGTTTGATAAAAAAGATACCCGTTACCAGCTGCGGTTTTCCGGGAAACTGGTGTCCGAAAGCAGCCTGCTGGAGGAGGCCGCCGTGCGGATGCGCGATGAAGGCACACTGGAGGATCTGAAACGGTCGGTACAGGAAATGAGCAGGGAGTAAGACGGCTTTGCCGTTGCCTGTTTTCAAAATGAACCGGCAAAGGGGCCTGCTGCCGGGCCGGTTCCCCGGCGCGCAGCAACTACGGGCTGCTGTTGCAACGCAGTTCTTTACAGGTTTACCGGCTTCATTCTGGGCGCCAGCAGGTGCATTACCCCCCAGGCAAGCAGGTAGGCAAAGCCGCAGATAAAGAACATGATATAGTACCCCGTTTCCAGAGAACCCAGTGCCTTGTAATGATCGAACAGCTTTCCCGCCACCCGGGCAATAAGGATGCCCCCGAGCCCGCCGGCCATGCCGCCGATCCCCGTTACCGAAGCCACGGTTCTTTTCGGGAACATGTCCGATACCGTGGTAAAGATGTTGGCCGACCAGGCCTGGTGCGCCGAGGCCGCCAGCCCGATGATGAGCACGGCCAGCCACATGTTCACGGAGCCCAGCCATTGCGCAGTAATTACGGGGATCACAAAGAAGGCATACAGGAGCATAGAGGTCTTGCGCGCCCGGAACACGGGAAAGTTGCGCCGGATAAAATAAAGGGGAAGGTACCCGCCGAAGATACTTCCCACCGTAGCCATTGTGTACACCAGGGCTGTAGGCAGGGCAATTTCCGTGCTGCTCAGTCCATATTCCGCCTTCAGGAAGGCCGGCAGCCAGAAAAGGTAAAACCACCAGATCGGGTCGGTGAGAAACTTGCCCAGCACAAAGGCCCAGGTCTGGCGAAACTGCAGGAGCCGGAACCAGGGAATGCGGGGTTCCTCCGCTCCCGGGGCAGGCACTTCGGCTGCCTCCCGGTTGTCGCTGTGGATATAGTCGAATTCCGCCCTGCCCAGCCGCTTTTGGCGGGCCGGAATTTCGTACAGCCAGATCCAGAAGATCAGCCAGATAAACCCGATGGCGCCCGTCAGGATAAAGGCCCACTGCCAGCCCCATTCGGCCGCAATGAACGGTACGGTCAGCGGGGCCAGGATGGCGCCTACATTGGTACCCGAATTAAAGATCCCGGTGGCCAGCGCACGCTCCTTTTTCGGAAACCATTCAGCGGTTGTTTTGATAGCCGCGGGAAAGTTGCCGGCCTCGCTCACGCCCAGGGCGGCGCGGGCCCAGATAAAGCCGGCCGTGGACCGCACGAGGGCATGACCCACCGCCGCCAGGCTCCACAGCACGATAGACGCCGCGTACCCGACCTTCGTGCCCAGCTTATCCACCAGCCGGCCGGCCGCCAGCATGCCGATCGCGTAGGAAAGCTGGAAAGCAATCACGATGTTGGAATAGTCCGATTCCGTCCAGCCGAACTGCCCTTCGAGTTCGGTCTTCAGGAGCGCAATAACGGCCCGGTCGAGGTAGTTGATGGTCGTGGCAAAAAAGACGAGCGCGCAGATCGTCCACCGAAAATGCCCGATGGTTTCATTGGCCCTGCCCAGCACCGTTTTTTGTTCCGGCACCGCGGGTATCTGCTGTACAGACATAGGTATTCATTTAGTAAGCAATCCGAGTTCGAGATACGATGTACGGTTTACGATGTACGATGTACGATGTATAATGTACGGTGTACGTCTACCGGTCAAAGGCTGATGATATAACAGATAGGATCATACAACCGCCGGTCATTCAAGATACAATTTTATAAGCGGGGGCAATCACCAACCAACAACCACCAACCACCAACTAAAAACCACCAATTCCAAACTATAAACTTCAAACGCCAAACCCCAATCCTACTCCGCCGCGTCCCGCACGAGCTCCATCGCCTGTACGAGGCTGGCACGGATGCCCTCGAAATCGCCGCCGTCC
>DATAGL010000072.1:0-4544 GCA_036263755.1 Chitinophagaceae bacterium
CTTCGGACAGCGCTATGATTCCTCCGGGCAAGGGAACGGCGGCAGATTGCCGGAGCCATTCCACTTCACGGCATTCCGGTCGTTGGATCCGGGTGCGGACGGGGAGCGCAAAGCCTGGTTACGGCAAAAGCTGGCCGAGCAAAACCTGGATCCCCGCCTGTTTAAGGTCGTGTTACATGTAAAGACCTTTTCCGCCAAAACCAGTGCCGTACTCCGTAAAGAAATGTATGATGAAAAGGTTATCTACTTGGATTAATCAACAGAACGAGCTTTTCTGGACCCGGGTGGTCAGCGCCACAAGCCTTGATATCCGGTCGCTCTGCGTGTTCCGGATCCTTACCGGGCTCTTTTTACTGACCCTCTTTCCTTTCCAGAATTTCAGCTGGATCAGCGAAAGCCCCGAGGCATTTTTCAGGCCGCCGGCGCTGACGGTAGCCGGATTTTCCGGCGGATTCCCGGGCCGGTCCGCTTTGGTCCTGCTTGACCTCTCCATCTTGGCGTTGACCCTTTGCATCACCCTCGGGATCAAGGCCCGGGCGGCTACCTGCGGGTACCTCCTCCTGAGCTACATCGGGCAGAGCTTTCATTTCTCTTTCGGCAAGATCGAACATTCCATCCTGCTCTTGGCCCTGCTGTTCTGTATGATCTTCTCCGGCTGGGGACGTCACCTCGCCCTCGTTCCGGATAAGGAAAGAAAAATGGATGACCCTTCCCGCAGCCTTTCCCTGCTGAGCGTTCTGATCTGTTTCGGCTTTTTCACCGCCGGCTTCCCCAAGGCCCTGCATTGGATCGACTTCGATACCTCCACCAGCGGTTTTGCGGAATGGCTGTATAACGGGTATTATAACCAGGACCGGCAGTACCTGCTGGCGCCCGCCGGGCACGACCTGCCCTTCTGGGTATTCGAAAGCATGGATTACGCCGGTGTCCTTTTTGAATTGTCGCCACTGCTGTTCCTGCTCGTGTCCCGAAAGGCGTGGCGGCTCTGGTTGTTCATCGCCTGTGTGTTCCATGTCCTGAACCTGCTGCTGCTCAATATCCCGTTCCTCGAAAATTCGATTGTCTATCTGGCCTTTATTAATTACAGGAACCTCTACTTCCGGATACAGGATGCACTCCGCAACCGCGCGGCCGTAGCTGCGGCAGGAGTGGTTCTGCTTGTTTTCGTTGGGCTGAACATCAACCGGACGGTGAACTTCCTGCCTTCCACCAACGTGTTTATTCCGAAGCACCTCGTCGGGCTGAACCTCTGGTTTAATCTGGCCGCATGGGTCGGTTTTTGTGTTCTGTTCTTTAAAGTGGTTTTCGCCAACAGGACGGAGCCGGCAGTCCGGCCGGAACAAACCTCCCTGGCCTGACGGTTCACCGCCGGAAAATTCATGTCCTCCGGGAACAGGACCTGAGGTAACCGGGCGGCAGGTGCAGGGGGCGCCCTGAATTTTGCTGTTTCCTACTACATCAAAACTACATCAAAGGCTTTCTGAAGGAAGTTCTTCCCGGATACAGATAGCGGAAGTAGTATTTTGCGCAGCGTTCGCCGCCCGCGGTCCCTGTTTGGTGCACAGTCGCTTGCCGGCCTTCCGGGCGAACCGTTCCTTACGAATTATAAACCAAGCTTACCTTATTCATCCATGAACGTACACAAACTCCTTACACCCGTACTCTTCTCCATTTCTTTTGCAGCCCTGGGCCAGGCAAAGTGGCAGCCCGTAAAGGTGGAATTGCGCCGGACCGACAGCGCTTACGTCCTGCACCGGGGCGGTCAGCCTTATTTTGTAAAAGGTGCCGGCGGCAGTGCCTATGCCGGCCGCATTGCGGCGTACGGCGGAAACTCCATACGCACCTGGGGCACCAGGGACGCCGACAAAGTGCTGGATACGGCCCATAAGTACGGACTGACCGTTATGATGGGACTGGATGTGGCCCGCGAGCGCCATGGCTTTGATTACGACGATACCGCTGCGGTGCGGAAGCAGCTGGAGCGCATCCGCGGCGAAGTGCTGAAGTACAAGGACCACCCGGCCCTGCTGGCCTGGGGCATTGGCAATGAGCTCAACCTGCAGTACAAAAACCCGAAGGTCTGGAACGCGGTCAACGAGATTTCCAAAATGATCCACGAGCTCGATCCGAACCATCCCACGACCACTATGCTGGCCGGGGTGAACAAGGGTCTGGTAGACTACATTAAGGAGCGTTGCCCCGACATCGACCTGCTCTCGGTAAATACCTACGGCGAGCTTCCCACGCTTCCGCATACCCTCCGGCAAAGCGGCTGGAACGGTGCCTACCTCGTTACCGAATGGGGGCCTACCGGCCATTGGGAGGGGCTGCAGACAGACTGGAACCAGCCGGTGGAAGAAACGAGCTCCGAGAAGGCGGCCGTCTATAAAAGCCGGTATGAGTACTCGGTGGAAAGGGACAAAAAGAATTGCCTGGGGTCCTATGTTTTCCTGTGGGGCCAGAAGCAGGAGCGCACGCCTACCTGGTACGGGCTCTTTACCGAAAAGGGAGAAGAAACGGAAGTACTGGATGTGATGCACTACCTCTGGACCGGCAACTGGCCGGCCAACAAGGCACCGCACCTTTATTCCTTCCAGCTGGATGGGAAAAAAGCTACGCAGAGCGTTTACCTGAAGGCGGCCGGCGTTTATCCTATTCAGGTCGTGGCTGCCGATCCGGACAGCGACAGGCTGGTATACCGCTGGGAGCTGCTCTCCGAGCCGACCAAAGTAGGGGAGGGCGGCGACCATGAAGACCGCCCCAAACCGCTGACCGGTCTGTTTTCCGGTGAGAGCGGGGGGAAGGTGCAGCTGAAGGCGCCGGCCGCAGAAGGGGCCTACCGGTTGTTTGTATATGTAACGGACGGAAACAACAACGTGGCGACGGCTAACATTCCGTTCTATGTGCGTCCGTAACCCCTGTGCTTGGCATTCAGGTGACCATTATGTGAATTGAGGCCGGTCATAATCTTCCTGAAAAAGTGCTTATTGTTACAACCGAAAAAACCGGAGCGTACGCTCCGGTTTTTTTGTGCCGTACCGGGGTTGGCTGGCGGATTGCGCTGTTCCCTCCGGAATGGGCTCAGGGCCAGCGCGGGCCGGACCTTTGGCTCTTCCCAGGCAAAACGGTTTAGTACCCATTTCATCCATCCATTCGGACGATCGGCAACATTCGGATTAGGGTTCGGGCTTTCACGGTCCGTACTTGCGTTCAAAATAATGACCATGCAAAAGCTTTTATACCTCTTCAGTTTCCTGATGCTTTCCGTAGTAGCCTGTACCAAAGAAGACAAAGACCCGGATGCCACACCCAAAAATATTGCCGGCGTTTACCGGATCTCCGACATGGAAGCCCAGGCTACCGGCGCGGACAAAGTGAATGTGTACAACCAGCTTACCGAATGCCAGCAGAATGATACCTGGGATTTTGACGAAGACGGAACCTTTCTCTACGGCGGCGTGGCCACCAACGTTTGTCAAAGTGAGGATTCTGAAGGGTATTGGAGTCTGGACGGAAAAACGTTTACCATCGAAACCGACCAGAACACCACCGCTTACCGGCTGGAGCGCTTTACCGGCAAGAACCTGGTGCTGAGCACCAACGGCACCCTCAACGGCGGCCCTGCCAAATACTTTATCACCTTCACCAAATAATTTCCGAAAGCCCGGAAACCCTGCGCCGGTGCCGCGCGGAAGGACTCGGGCTTTCCTTCTGCATTACTACTGAAAAACCGGAATGAATAATCTGTCCCCCAGGGGGACAGATTTTTTATTGCAGCACCCTATGTTTTTCCATACTTTCCTCTTCATCAGCCGCCATTGTTTGTGCGTTGCACTCCTGCCTCAGGAACTGATTGAACAGCAATGGTTGTAATGCATGCTCAGAGAGGGCGTGCAGCGGGAATAAAATATTGTGTTACCTTTTTGAAGCCTTCGTATTATTGTTGGGATAGAAACCAATGAAAGAGCAGGTTTGCCTTTTCATTTGAAGCAGCAATAATTGTAAGCGGTACTATTTAATAAAGGGTAAAACGATATGCATTCCAGCCGGTTTATTTTTTCTGTGTTTTCGTTTTTTGTTTGGGCACTCGCGGCGCAGGCAGCTACGGTAGATACGGTGGAAACCTTTAGTCCATCGATGAAGAAAGCGATCAAAGCCGTTGTGATCCGGCCCGATAACTACGCACAGGTAAAGGAGTTGCCCGTGGTATACCTGCTGCACGGCTACAGCGGCAGTTATGCCGATTGGATCACGAAGGCCGGCGGCTTTGAAAAGGCGGCAGACCGGTACGGGATGCTCATCGTGTGCCCGGACGGCGGTTATGGAAGCTGGTACTGGGACAGTCCCGTGGACCCGGCCTTCCGGTATGAAACCTATGTTTCCGATGAGCTGGTAAAATGGGTGGACGGACGGTATAAAACCATCAGGAACCGCAGCGGGCGCGCCATCACGGGACTGAGCATGGGGGGACACGGGGCCCTGTACCTGGCCATCCGCCACCAGGATGTCTTTGGTGCAGCCGGCAGCATGAGCGGGGGAGTAGA
>DATAGL010000073.1:0-4833 GCA_036263755.1 Chitinophagaceae bacterium
GTTTCATAGCCGCAGGCCCCGAAGGTCAGCTGCAGCAGGGAAGTGGGCGAGCCGTTGTTGCCGGCCATCTCGGGCAGGGGAAACTCGCGCTCGTACCAGGCCACGATGGTATCGCGCCAGCCCTTTCCTTCGGTCTGGATCTTCGCCTGTTCCAGGTGCTCCTCGATGGAGCCCGGCCAGTGCCCCGTGTGTTCGAAATGATGACCGAGGTACCAGTGGTCTTCCAGTCCCCGGTCTCCCTTGTCCAGAGCAAAACGCCATTCCCCGTCGAGCAGGATATAGGTGTTGGGCCGCAGCACGGCGCGGGGCAGGGGGTTCAGCCGTTCGTCTTCGGCCAGGGCTTCTTCTTTGCTGATCGTAAGGCCGTAATTCGGGTGGATCGGTTCCATAGCGTTTAGCTGTATGCGAATTTCAGGCCACGCTGGTGGGGTGAATGGGTCAATGGGTGAATGGGTGAATCTGTAGGTGAATGGGAGGGAGAGTGAATGTGCAAATGTGCAATTGTGCAGATGTGCGGATGTGTGGCGCAGGATGCACATTCGCCACTCGCCACTCGTCAATCGTACATCGTACATCGTACATCGTACATCGTACATCGTACATCGTACATCGTACATCGTACATCAAATTGGAGACTGTATAAGATACAACAGATCCTTCGCGTCTTTGCGATCCTTCGCGTCTTTGCGTGAAACAAAAACGGCCCCATTGCTGGAGCCGTTGCTGTAAAGTATTTCTTTTTTTATGCATACTTGGTCACGCCGGGGATGGCCACTGCGTAATAGCCTTCGCCGTTCGGCTGTACCGGGGGCGCAGCGTCCCAGGCATACACTTTCGGCTGCAGGTCGATGCCGGAGTTGAGGGCCTTGTCCCAGTTCACCACCTGGCCGCTGTAAGTAGCCATGCGGCCGAGGATGGAGGTCATGGTGCTGTAGGCGCCGTTCTCGGCATCAGCGAACTTGTACTGGCCCTTGGCGATGGCGGCGAACAGCTCGTCGTGCTCCGTCTGGTAGGGGTTGTTTTCCGTTTTTTTATCGAAGCCGTACAGCACATTTCCTTTGAGGTCGGTGATCTGTGCGGCACCGCACTGGATGCGTCCTTTGGTACCCACGATCAGCTCATCCACCTTGCTCATGGTCTTGGGGATGTGCCGGCACTGGCTGTTGAGGATGGAGCCGTCGGCGTATTCGAATTCCACGTAGTGGTGGTCGAAGATCTCGCCATGGTCCTTTCCCTTGCGCACTTCACGGCCGCCCATGCCCTGGGCCTTCACCGGGTAGGCGCCCTTGAACCAGTTGACCACGTCGATGTTGTGGATGTGCTGCTCGGTGATATGGTCGCCGCAGAGCCAGTTGAAGTAGTACCAGTTGCGCATCTGGTATTCCATTTCGGTTTGTCCGGGCTGGCGCTTGTTCACCCATACGCCGTCGTTGTTCCACCAGGCCTGGGCCGAGGTGATGTCGCCGATGAGTTCCTTGCGCTTGTACAGCTCGCGGTAGGAGTTCTGGTAGTGGCGCTGCAGGCCTACCACCACGTTCAGTTTCTTTTGCTTGGCAACGGCGGCAGCGGCCAGTACTTTCTGTACGCCGGCCGGGTCGGTGGCCACGGGCTTTTCCATGAACACGTGCTTGCCCTGCTTGACGGCTTCTTCGAAATGGATCGGGCGGAAGCCGGGAGGAGTGGCCAGGATCACCACGTCGGCCAGGGGACTGGCCTTCTGGTAGGCATCAAAGCCTACAAAGCGGCGTTCGGCCGGCACGTCCACGCGGCCTTTCACGGCTTTGCCTTCGGTGTCCTGCGCGTCGTCGGAGGTGAGCGACTGGTAACATTTGTCGAGACGGTCCTGGAAGGCGTCGGCCATGGCTACAAGCTGCACGTTCTGCTTGCTCGACAGGGCCTGCAGGGCCGCACCGGTACCCCGCCCGCCGCATCCGACGAGGGCGACCTTAATGACTCCGGCAGCACCGGAAAAAAAGTTGGCGCCGGCCATACCGGGCAGGATGGCCATTCCACCGGCGAGGAGGCCGGTGTTGCGGACGAAGTCGCGGCGGGTTGTGTTGGATTGCATACGAATCGATTTATGGGAATGATTGGGGTTACTGAAATAGGTTGTTTACGGGGTTATCAGACGGCGTGGATTGAGGGTGGCAGGATTTCCAGGCCCTTGCGGTATTGGGGCCCTGCTCCATACCACACCGCTTCCGCTCAGGGCGCTGCGGTTCAATTCCCTTTCCTCCAGCCGGAAGTCGGCGCTATCGAAGGGGGAAAGGAGGCATATAGCAATCGGCTGTCGCATTCTACAATGGAAATTTACGGAATTATTGCGGGTTCACTGTCCTGAGCTCCCGGGAGATTTATAGAATTTCTGCAGGGTCCTTCTTCCCGGGGAACCATTTATTCCGCACGGCCAGCAGGGCCAGGCCCGGCAGTGCCAGTGCGGTAAAAGATACGGTCAGCGCCTTGGCGGTCGCTGCCGGAATCCGGTGCCCGCTGCCTGCCGCCATCAGCGCGAACAGCACAATGGCTCCGGCTCGCAGCATCAGTAATATTACTGCAATATTTAATAATACCCTCATTTTTCTGCCGGTTTGTGCGGGTCCATTCAGGCGGCGCCTGCCGGCTTACGGACCCCGAACTCTTTACTGGCCCAGGTGCAGCTTGTAGAAGGCTTCAGCTTCTTCTTTCGTCGGCTGCTTTACCGGGCGCACTACGCGGAAGCCCACAAAATGCCCGTCGGTCAGCCACCAGCGGCTCTTCGGGATCTGCGGGTCGCGCTTGTTCCAGGCCGGCTGCCAGGAAAGGCGGGCGGCCGGGCGCAGGTCCTGCACGTCGTCTTCATACGAGCCCCCGCGCACGGCCCGGGGGTGGCGCGTAGCGGCGGTGTTCACCGGGTCGGCGGCGCCGTCCGCCATCTTCGACAGGGCGGCCTCGTCGTACAGGTCGAGGGTCCATTCGGCCAGGTTGCCGAGGATGTCGTACAGGCCCCAGGCATTCGGCTCTTTCTGTCCTACTTTATGATACACCTTTTCGCTGTTGCCCTTGTACCAGGCGTATTTGCCGAGCTGGGCCGGGTCGTCGCCGAACGGGTACAGTGTAGTGGCGCCGGCGCGGGCGGCGTATTCCCATTCCGCTTCGGTGGGCAGGCGGTAGAAGATGCCGGTCTTGTTGTACAGCCAGCGGCAGTACATGAGGGCGGTGAGCTGCTGCATGCTGTTGGCCGGAAAGCCGCCTTCGGTGCCCATCCCCCAGGACAGGTCGATATAATGGGGGCTGGGCCGTGTTACGGCATCCACCGTGCTGTTCTGCGGGGTGCCTTCATCGTGCCAGAAGGTATTGAATTCATCGTGGGTCACTTCATAAGCACCCATCCAGAACGGGGAGACCGTAACCTTGCGGGCCGGGGTCTCATCTTTTTCGGTGCCTTTTGCACCGGCAGGGCTGCCCATCGTAAAGGTGCCGCCGGGGATGGGAACGAGTTTGAACGAAAGCGCCGTGCCGGGGATGGCCTGGCTGTAAGCTTTGAAAGCGGTGTCGGACTGGGCCTGCGCCAGGCAGCCGGTGAAGAGGGCGGCGAGAATAAGCTGTGTACGTTTCACGAGCGAAAAAGGGTTCAGTTATTAAGGGATGGAGGTCCGCCGGCCGGCTCTTTGCGCCAGGCTTTCCGGAACCTCCGGTTTTGAAATGTTTTGAGGCCGCCGGGTGCCGCCTCGGCCACCATCAGTCCGGCCCGGTATTTCCGGGCCAGCTTCCGGGCCTGCCGCAGCGGCAGCAGGCTGCAGGCCGTGGCGAGCCAGTCGGCATCCGTACCACGCCGGGCCCGTACGGTAACGTTGCGCCGGTGGGTGACCCCGTAGCCGGTGCGGGGATCCACGATGTGGCCGTACCGGACACCGTTGTGCTCCAGGTACTGAAACACATCGCCCGAAGTGGTGACCGCCCCGTTTTTCAGGACCAGGGTGGGGCTCCAGGCCCGGTCGGCTTCGCCGGGCAGGTTGATGGCCACGCTCCAGCCTTCTTTTCCCGGCGGCGGGCCGCTGCATACGATGTCGCCCGTGGCGTTGACCAGGGCGGAGGCAATGCCCGAATCCTGCAGCAGCCGGATCACTTCTCCGGCAATCAGCCCCTGGCCGATGCCCCCGAAGTCGAGCTGCATACCGGAGACGGTCAATTGCACGCTTTGGTTGGCCCGGTCCAGCTTCAATTTCTCCATGCCGGTGCGGCCGAGGGCCGCCGCCACCTCGTCCGGATCGGGCAGCCGCTGTGCCTTACGGGCGGCGCGCCAGAGCCGGGTGACCGGCCCCGCGGTAACATCGAACAGACCGCGGCTGTCGTTCCAGGCCTTCCGGCTTTCGGCCAGCACCTGCCAGAGGAGCGGGGAAACCGGGACGTACCGGCCGGTACCCGCGGTGGCGCACAGCCGGTTCACTTCACTGCCCGGGTCGTAGTCGCTCAGCACCGATACGAAGGAGTCCACCCGCGCAAAGGCCAGGCCGGCAAGGGCGGCTGCCCGCGCTTCATCGGCGGCATACAGCACGATGGTGAAGGGGGCGCCCATTTTCGGCCGGGTGAAGGTAAAGCGTTTCTCCTGCGCCTGGAGCAGGATGCAGCAGGACAGGGCGCAAAAAAGGAAAAAGAAGCTTCGTACCATCAACGTATTCAGAATAAGGGTAAATTTAAATCGAACTAAACCAGCTTATGCAACGTCGCCATTTTTTAAAGCAGGGGGTAGCCGCCGGAGCCGGTGCCCTCGTCTCCGCTTCCGCCATTGCCAGTGATGCCGTTTCTGTTACAGAGACGCTGAAAGACGCCAAACCGTTCCAGATGAACTACGGC
>DATAGL010000074.1:0-3163 GCA_036263755.1 Chitinophagaceae bacterium
TAATGCTTCCGTTCAGCCGGCGTACCGCCTCGGCTGCTTCCCCCGCATGCGGCATGTGCACCAGCGCCTGGCCCCGGTGGCTTCCCGTGGCGGGGTCAATGACCAGCCGAGCCTGGCCCACCGTTCCGTACGTGGAAAACAGGGCATGAAGGGATTCATGCGTTACTTGCAGGCCTATATTGGAAACATTCAGGTTCATTCGGTATTCGTTAGGTGAAAGGAAACAGAAGCAGCGTAGAAGAGAAAAAGGCAGGTGGGAAAGATTCTGGACTGCGTGCTCAGGGCTCCAAGGAATGCCGTAAAGGTAAGCTTTATCCCTTATAAGGAAACGTTAGCGTTTCCGATCCCAGGCGAGCGGCCTTGTGGTACGATGTACGATGTACGATGTACGATGTACGGTGTACGATTTAAGCTTTCCTTTGTCTGGTCTTTACTTTATCATTCTTCAATCGACATTCCTTCCCGCCTGTGGCGGGACAAGTAGTTCTGCGGTTCCCTGCCTCCGGCAGTGGGGTGGCACGCAAAGCCGCCGAGATCCGCAAAGACGCAAAGGAAGTATTATAGCTGACTCCTCAATCGGATGTACGGTTTACGATGTACGATGTACGTTCGCCTCTCGTACATCGTACATCATACACCGTACATTTGCCCATTCACCATCCCTCCCATTCCCCTAAAGATTCACCCATTGACCCATTGACCCATTCACCCTGCTGACATGCGCGCCCGCAGGTACTGTGCCGTCCGGCTGCCCGGGGCGCCGGCCACCTTGCCTGGAGGGCCCTCGGCCACGACGCGTCCGCCTTCCTCGCCTGCTCCTGGCCCCATGTCGATCACCCAGTCGGAGCCCGCCACCACATCCATGTCGTGTTCCACCACGATCACCGTATTGCCGGCATCCACCAGCTTGTTCAGCTGGGCGATCAGCTTTTCCACGTCGGAGGGATGGAGCCCGATAGTGGGTTCGTCGAGTACGTACAGGGTATTGCCCTTGCCCAGCCGCTGCAGTTCGGTAGCCAGCTTGATCCGCTGCGCCTCGCCGCCCGACAGCTCGGTAGCCGGCTGGCCCAGGCGCAGGTAGCCCAGCCCCACCTCGTGCAGCACCTGCAGGGCCCGGCACACCGGCGGGTCGTCGGTAAAGAAGGCCAGCGCCTCGTCCACGGTCAGGCCCAGCACTTCGGCGATGTTCTTGTCCTTATAGGTCACCTCCAGCGTTTTGGCGTTGTAGCGGGTGCCGCCGCAAACCGGGCAGGGTGCGTACACGCTGGGCAGGAACAGCAGCTCCACCATTACAAAGCCTTCGCCCTCGCAGTTGGCGCAGCGGCCCTTGCCCACGTTGAAGGAAAAGCGGCCGGCGTCGTACTTGCGGGCCTTCGCTGTTTTGGTGGCGGCGAACAGCTTCCGTACCGGGTCGAACAGGCCCGTATAGGTAGCCAGGTTGGAGCGGGGCGTGCGCCCGATGGGCCGCTGGTCCACGCGCACGAGGCGCCGGATGCTTTCCTGGCCGGCCGTAATACGTCCTTCGCCCGGCGCTGCTTCCGCCGGGGCCAGCGGGTCGTGTTCTTCTTCTTCCTCCGGCAGGTCATGGCCCAGGTGCCCGGCCACCAGCTCCACCAGCGACTGGCTCACGAGGGTGGACTTGCCCGATCCGGACACACCCGTCACGCTGGTGAGCACCCCCAGCGGGAAAGCCACGTCGATCCCCTGCAGGTTGTTGCGCCGCACCCCTTCCAGGCGCAGCCAGCCCCGGGGCGTCCGGGGTTCGGGCGGTGTAAAGGGTTCTTCCTGGAACAGGTATTTACGGGTATGCGAGGCCTTTATTTTTTTCAACCCTTCCGGCGGACCGCTGTACAGCACCTGCCCGCCTTTCTCCCCGGCGCCCGGGCCCACATCCACGATCCAGTCGGCATGGCGCACCACGTCGAGCTCGTGCTCCACCACGAACAGGGAGTTGCCCGAGGCTTTCAGCTTGTCGAGGGCGCGCAGCAGGGCTTCGGTGTCGGCCGGGTGTAGCCCGGCGGAAGGCTCATCGAGCACGTACACCACCCCGAACAGGTTGGAGCGGACCTGCGTGGCCAGGCGCAGGCGCTGCAGCTCGCCGGGCGAAAGGGTAGGCGTGCTCCGCTCCAGCGAAAGATAACCCAGCCCCAGGTCCAGCATCACCGACAGGCGGGCCACCAGGTCTTCGGCAATGCGCTGTGCCACCAGGGCCCTTTCGCCGTGGTCCCTGGCGATGCGGGCGAGAGCCGGCGCCGTGCCGTCGGCATAGGGCCGGAAGATGGTATACAGCCGGGCCAGGGGCAGGCGGGAAAGCGCGGTGATGTCGTGGCCGGCAAAATGGACCGACAGCGATTCGGGCCGCAGCCGCTTGCCCCCGCAGCTGGGGCAGTCGGAAGAAAGCATGTATTGCGCCACCCGTTTCTTCATCAGGGCGCTTTGCGTGTGGGCAAACGTATGGAGCACGTAGCGCCGTGCCCCGGTAAAGGTGCCCATATAGCTGGGTTCTTCCTTGCGGCGGATGGCCCGCTGCACTTCTTCCCTCGAATAGCCGGCATAAACCGGAACGGTCGGCTGCTCGTCGGTAAAGAGGATCCAATCCCGGTCCTTTTTCGGCAGCGCGCGCCAGGGGGTGTCCACATCATAGCCCAGGGTGGTGAGGATGTCGCGCAGGTTCTGTCCCTGCCAGGCGGTGGGCCAGGCCGCTACGGCCCGCTCGCGGATGGTGAGCAGGTCGTCGGGCACCATCGATTTTTCGGTTACGCTGTAGATACGGCCCAGGCCATGGCATTCGGGGCAGGCGCCTTCGGGGGTGTTGGGCGAAAACGCTTCGGCATAAATGATCGGTTGTCCCTTCGGGTAATCGCCGGCCCGCGAATACAGCATGCGCAGGAGGTTGGACAGGGTGGTCACCGAGCCCACCGAGGAGCGGGTGGTAGGCGCACCGCGCTGCTGCTGCAGGGCCACGGCGGGCGGCAGGCCGTCGATGGCATCCACCACGGGTACGGGCATCTGGTGAAACAGGCGCCGGGCGTAGGGGGAAACCGATTCAAGGTAGCGCCGCTGTGCCTCGGCGTACAGGGTGCCGAAGGCCAGGGAGGACTTGCCCGAACCGGACACCCCGGTAAAAACCACCAGGGCATCGCGGGGAATATCCACACTGACG
>DATAGL010000075.1:0-6484 GCA_036263755.1 Chitinophagaceae bacterium
CTTCGGACAAAACAAGTACATGGAAGCAACAAACCCTAAAATAGCAGTAGTGACCGGCGGCGGTTCGGGCATCGGCCTGGCCATTGCACGGGCCTTTACGGCTGCCGGCATCCGGACGGTCATCATCGGCCGCACTGCCGGAAAGCTGGAAGCCGCCTGCGCCGAACTGGGCACGGACTGTATTCCGGTGGCAGCGGACCTGACCGACCTGTCCTCGATCCCGGAACTGGTGAATAAAATCATTCAGAAAGAAGGCCGGATTGATATCCTGGTCAACAACGCCGGCATCAACCTGAAGAAAGCCTTCACGGAAGTCACGGACGCCGAGTTTCTGCACATCCAGACCACCAATGTCGCGGCCGTATTCGCCCTTTCGCGTGAAGTGGTGAAATGCATGCTGGAAAAAGAGATCCGCGGCAGCATCATCAACATTTCCTCCATGGCCTCACAGTATGGTCTCCCGAAGGTGATCGCCTACTCGGCGTCCAAGGCGGCGGTGGAAGGCATGACACGCGCCATGGCGGTGGAGCTTTCGCCCGGTGGCATCCGCGTCAACTGCATCGCGCCGGGTTTCATTGCCACGGAGATGTCGGCCCGCGCCCTGAACGGCGATCCCGAACGATTAGGGAAAGTGCTTTCCCGGACACCGATGGGCACCCTGGGCCAGCCGGCCGACATAGGCGAAGCCGCCCTTTTCCTGGCCGGCGATGCCGCCCGCTTCATCACCGGCGTCGTGCTGCCGGTAGACGGGGGCAACTCGATCGGCTTTTGATCGCTGAAGGCGCTGAAGAACGTTGGTGACACCGAGAAATAAAAAGAACATTTGCAAAGAAGAACCCAACCATAGCTAACCCCAAAAAAACAAACCCGAAGCTCGCAGCTCACAGCCAATAAACGGAATCCACATGAAACACATCCCTCCATACATTGCTTTTCTCCTGGTCTTTTTCAGCATGCCGCGCAGCACATCGGCACAGTCCTCCGGTGCCGACACCGGCAAGGGACTGAAAGCCTATTACCGGGATTATTTTTCCATGGGTGTGGCCGTCTCGCCCGGGGCGCTGAAGTCCGATGAAGCCACCCTGGTGCTGCAGCAGTTCAACAGCATGACGCCCGAGAACGCCATGAAGATGGGCCCCATCCACCCGGAAGAAAACCGGTATCACTGGAAGGATGCGGATTCCATCGCTGCTTTTGCCCGCCGGCACCGACTGAAGCTGCGCGGCCATACGCTGGTGTGGCACAGCCAGACGCCCGCCTGGCTGTTCAGGGATTCTTCCGGCACTGCCGTTTCCCGCGAGGTGCTGCTGCAGCGGATGAAGGATCATATTACCACGGTCGTCCGGCGGTACAAGGGAACCGTTTATGCCTGGGATGTGGTGAACGAAGCCGTTTCCGATCGTCCGGACGAGTACCTGCGGCCTTCCCCCTTTCTCAAGATCATCGGGGAGGATTATATAGAGAAGGCTTTCCAGTGGGCGCATGAAGCCGACCCGGAGGCCCTGTTGTTTTACAACGACTACAACGAGATCAGCCCGGTAAAGCGCGCCAAGATGATCCGCCTCGTCAACGGCCTGCGGGCAAAAGGCATTCCGATCCACGGCATCGGCCTTCAGGGCCATTGGGCTGTGAACGAGCCTACGGAAGCCCAGCTGGAAGCCACACTCCGCGACTTCGCTGCCACGGGGCTGAAACTGCAGGTCACCGAACTGGATGTATCCGTATACCCGAAAGAGCACGACGCCCGCGCGGCGCGGCCGGAAGATGCCCAGGCCGCCTTCACCCCTGAAAAGGAAAAGGCGCAGCTGGAACAGTACCGGATGTTCTTTCGTCTCTTCCGCAAGTACCGCGCACACATCACCTCCGTCACCTTCTGGAACATCTCCGACCGGAGCAGCTGGCTGGATAATTTCCCGGTACGCGGCCGTAAAGACTATCCCCTGCTCTTCGACAAAAACCTGAAACCGAAGAAAGCGTTTTGGGAAGTGGCCCGCTTTGAAGAAAGCAGCCAAAAAAAGTGAACCCGAGAAAGGGAACCGCAGAACAAGGAATGTCGAATGAAGAATAACGAAGTAAAGAAGCAAAAGAAAGTAGCTCCATTCCATTGTACATCGTACATCGTAAATCGTACATCGTACATCGTAAATCAACCCGCATGTCCTGGATCATTAAAACCGCCCTTCCCCTGTCCGCCCTTGTTCTCTGGGCCTCTTCCTGCACTTCTGCACGAAAAGTGCCTGTCGGGGCTTCCGCCGATTCGCCGGGAGCCCTTTCACAGCCGCTGGTGACGCATATGTATACGGCCGATCCTTCGGCGCACGTGTTCAACGACCGGATCTATATCTATCCATCGCACGACACGGCAACCGGGGTACCGGAAGATGACCTGGGCTCGCATTTTGACATGAGGGATTACCACGTGCTGTCGATGAGAAGAGTGGGCGGCAAAGTGACCGATCACGGAGTGGCCCTGCGCCTGGAGGATGTTCCCTGGGCCGGCAAGCAGCTCTGGGCGCCCGATGCCGCATACAAGAACGGGCAGTACTTCCTCTTTTTCCCCGCCAAGGACCGGCAGGGCGTTTTCCGTATTGGTGTGGCCACCGGCTCTTCGCCGGCAGGTCCCTTCCGCGCGCAGGCAGCACCCATCGCCGGCTCGTACAGTATCGACCCGGCCGTGTTTACCGACAGCGACGGACAGACCTATATGTACTTCGGGGGCATCTGGGGCGGCCAGCTGCAGCGCTGGCGCACCGGCCAGTACCGCGAAGACGGAAAGGAACCGGCCGCCGGTGAGCCGGCCATCGGCCCGCGGGTGGCCCGGATGAGTGGCGACCTCCTTTCCTTTGCGGAAACGCCCCGTGAAATAATGATCCTCGATGAAGCCGGCCAGCCCCTGAAGGCCGGCGACAACCGCCGCCGCTTTTTTGAAGCAGCCTGGCTGCACAAATACAACGGCAAATACTACTTTTCCTACTCCACCGGCGACACGCATTTCATTGCCTATGCCACCGGCGATTCGCCCTACGGGCCCTTCACTTACCGGGGTGTACTCCTCAACCCGGTACTGGGCTGGACGAACCATCATTCCATTGTGGAGCAGGGAGGCAAATGGTATCTTTTTTATCACGACAGCCAGCTGTCCGGCGGCAAAACCCACCTGCGCAACGTAAAGGTGACGGAGCTGAAATACCGGCCTGACGGCACCATCGAAACGATCAGCCCCTACAGCAAATAGTGCAGACACGGAATTGAAAAAGCCGCCTTACGGCGGCTTTTTTAGTATCTAAATATCTGGCAGGCGCCAAGAACCGGGCTTTGATTTCTGCCGGTCAGAAGTCGTAGGACGCCAGAACGGAAGACAGGGAGGCTTTGGAAAACAGGCAGCCCTGGCAAACCTGGACGAGGTCTTTCCGCGCTTTGGCCTGGCGGATGAGCCGCAGTGTTTCGGCATCGGGTGCTACCCCTTTTTTCCCCAGGCGGTGAAACCCTTCCACGGCGTAGGCCTGCAGTTCGGGAACCGGTGAACGGAGCCAGTTCTGCAGCAGTTCGGTTTGCTGGCGGCGCACGGCGTCTTCCAGCAGCTTGCGTTCACTGCTGGGCGTTCCGGCAATGCCGCAATACCCGCCGTATACGATATTCCCGAGGAGCCGGCCACCGGTGTCCGGCAGGTTGCGGGCTGCAGAAGGAATGGGAGCAAATGCTTCCGCGTTTTGGGGTCGGGTCCAAAAACCGGCCGCGGCGGCCAGCGAACTGAAGAACAGGAAGAGGAGCACAAACGGTTTCATACGCGCAGTTTTTGAGTACCGGGAACCCGTTGCTCAGGCCCCGCCGGAGCAGGGATGCAGCTCCCGGCGGTATTACACAACCCCGTTCTAAAACTTTTTCTTTTTCTGCATCCGGTTGGAGCTGGCCGCCGCTCCCTTTCCGCATTTTTAGTCCCCTTCTCCCACATATATGACCTGGGGCGGCAGGCCGGTCAGGCCCTCCCCATCGGCCTGGCGTACCTGCTGGATGAACAGGTGCAGTTTGCCCGAGCGCTTCCATAATTCCGTCTATCGAAAACGGGCTCCCAGGAGCCTACGGACCCCGTGGTCAGGTCGCTCAGGATTACCGTTCCTTTTCCGAGCTTCCGGACCCGTGCGGCGCTGACCCGTTCACCCCGTTCGCTGTCGCGGAAAAGAAGCATCAGCGAGGTTTTCTTCCCTTTTCCCCGCACCAGCAACTGAGGCCGTGCCATGGGAATGCTCCTGGTACCCACACCGCTGAGGCTGAAAGGCGTGTTGCGGAACCGGAAGGAGTACAGCTTCCAGCCCTTCCCGTCGTGGTACACGACCCGGTACTGGGGAACATTGCTGAGGGAGTCGCGCCAGTAAGTGGCGATATAGGGGTTTCCGGAGGCATTCGTGGTCATGGACGTCTGGTTGATCAGTTCCCGTCCCTGCGGGATCCTCCAGGCATATTCTGCCGTGGCGGCTGTTATAGGCAGCGTGTACGGCGTACCATCCGAGCGTTTCCAGGTCTTTCCGCCGTCTTCCGAGCGGGCATAGCAGAGGTCGTGGTTGCTACTCACGTCGGGCGATTCGCGCCATACCCAGGAAAGATGCAGCACTTCTTTTTGGTCCACCCAGGCCTGCCAGTAGGCATTGCGTTTTCCCTGCCCGTCGATCAGGGCCGTTTGTACCCGGCTCCACTGCCGCGTAGCGGTGTCGTAGCGGTTCACCACCAGGTTTCCGCGGCCGGAACTTCCGTCGCGGTACAGGAAGATCAGCCCGCCGCCCAGGGCAAAAAATTCCGGGTAGGACACACTCTCCTCCTGCCCGCCTGTCATCGACATCGGTTCGCCCAGTTCAAGCCCGCCGGGCTTCCGGCTCCGGGCATACCGCAGCGGCGAATTGTGATGATCCCAGGAAAGGTGCAGGTAACCGGCCCCGTCCAGCATGATGGAAATGGCATTGTGCGCATCGGCCACATTTCCTTTGTACGGGGTTTGCTCCATCGTCCAGGCATCGCTGCCGGTGCGCCGCCGGCCCAGCACCACGAAACCCTGCGCATCATAAAAAGCAATGAACTGCAGGGAGTCGTTGCTGACCAGTGCGTTCTTGCGGAACACCACCGTATTGACCGAATTGGCGGCCCAGCCGCCCGCCACGGGCACAAGGCGCAGCGTATCGGTTTGCGCTTCTGTTTGCAGGCTGCGGAGCAATAGGAAGAAAAATACGAAGTGCTTCAATCCTTTCCTTTCGTTAAATGTACCAAAGCGGAGCGGTTCCCGCTACCGGCCCGGGAAAAGAAAAGCACAGGTTATACGGCCGTAGCTTCGGGAACCGCCTTTTGTACCGGAACGGGCTTTTTCTTTTTCTTCTGGCGGCCGCGCCACAGCAGGGCTCCGGTAATCGGAAGGGAAGCGGCGATCAGCGAGGCAAAGAACATGAGGATCTTGCCCGGCAGGCCCCAGATGGCCCCGGTATGCAGGTCGTAATTCATTTTGATCAGCTTGTCGCCGGCCGAGGCCTCGTTCAGCCGTCCGTAAATATGATCCACGGGCAGTTCCTTCAGGGTATACTGGTCGAAGTACCGGTAGTCGGTTTTCCAGTAGGTATCCTTGTCGGCATTCGCATTGGCGGCCACCGGTGCCGCCGCGCTCTCAGGGATATGCACTTCGATCCGCTCCGCCGCGGGATATTCCTGACGCATCAAGTCATAAACCCGGTCGATAGCAGCTGTTCCCACGGAAAGCCTTGCCTGCGTCGTATCGGAAAGTGGTTCGGAATAAACGAGCGACTGCTTACCGCCGGCCAGGGCATGGAGGCCGCGGGCAAACCACTGGAAACCCCATACGAGTCCCGTAACCGCCAGCACGATTGCCACGAAGCTCATGTAAAAGCCCAGCACCCCGTGCAGGTCGAAATTGCGACGGCGCCAGGCGCTGTTCCATTTGATGCGGAAGCGCTGACGACGGGCTGCTTTATTGCGCGGCCACCAGAGGATAAGGCCGGTGATCATCAGCACCACGAACACCAGCGTGGCCGAGGCCACGATGGGCTGGCCGATGTGCGCCGGCAGCCAGAGGTAGAAATGCCCCAGGATCACCTGCCGGAAAAAGTCCCGGTCCATATCCTTCACCTTCAGTACGGTTCCGTCGTACGGGTTCACGTAAACAATGTAATAGTACTCCTTCGGGGCAAAGGCATAGAAGATCACCTGCGCCGCATCTGTCCGCCCTTCGTACAAAACGGCATGCAGGTGCTTGCCGGGCAGCTGCGCCGCCCCGATCGCCTTCAGCTTCGAGGGCGGCAGAAAGGGACGGTCCTGCGCTTCCACAAAGCGGTAGTCCTGTACCGCAAACTCGATCTCTTTCTGAAAGGCCAGTATGCAGCCCGTAATGCCGAGGAACAGGACGATGAGTGCCGAAGGAAGCCCGAGCCAGAGGTGCAGCTTCCGGATGATTTTTTTGAAGGACATGGTCAGAATTTATAGGAAAGGG
>DATAGL010000076.1:0-2964 GCA_036263755.1 Chitinophagaceae bacterium
GGTGGTGGACAGGGCCTCGGGCACCGGCACCGCGGTAGTTACGATGCTGTTGGCCGCGCCCGGCAGCACGATGGTGAACAGCAGCCAGATGCCGAGCAGCACCAGGGCATTGATGCTGGATCTTTTTTGCAGCAATACCACGGCAAAACACACCGCCAGCCACACCAGCAGGTACAGGGTCGACAGCACAAAAACAGCGCCCAGCCGCTCATCCGCGGGAAGGGATAAAACCCCTGCCGCCCAGGCCAGTAAAAGCAGCCAGGTGCCGTACACCAGCAGCGCCACCATCCCGAGCTTCTGCAACAGCACCCGGTAGGGCCGGTCCGCCTGTACCAGGACGAGCTTCCAGGTCCCGCCCTCCTGTTCTTCCGACAGCAGGTTGTAGGTCAGCGCAATGATCACCAGCGGAAAGAGAAAAAGCAGCACGAAGCCCAGGTCCAGGTTTCCGGCCAGCAGGTTGGAAGGGTTGAACAGGTCGGTATCGTACTTCTGGGCTTCCAGTCCGCGGATCGTTATGTTCTGTACCGAAGGATGCACGTCCCGCTGGCCGATGGACAGGCCGTTCAGCGGATGGGTTTCGTTGACATGCCCGAACCGGAGGTAATAAAGCAGCAGGCCCAGTTCTTTATCGAAGTATTTGAGGTTGCGTACCTGGTGATCCCGCTGTTGCGCGGCTACGCGGGCGATGTTGTCCTGCTGCCGGAGCAGGTGCTTTTTCCCGATGTAGATACTGACCCCGCCGGCCAGCAAAAGGACCAGTAATCCGCTCAGGACCACTTTTGACCGGAGCAAACTTTTGAAGAGCAGGAGAAACATATTCAGAAGGCTTTTAGCTTTTTAGTTAAGGTACCGGTGAGCACGATCAGTGCGGCGAGCCAGCAGAGGAGCGCGGCGAAGGACCCGCTTCCGCTTTTCATTACTGCCGCCAGCGGCGGCTGCCGGTAACAGAAATCCGGGAAGGCTTTCCAGTATGTCCGGGAGAGGGCATGGGGCTTTTCGGAAGCACCCGGCTTGCGGTTGCTGATCAGGCGGATCTGCAGCTCGTTCATATGCTGCGCCAGCCGGTACCGGAAAGCCTCCGCCTGCTGCTGGAACTGCAGGTGGTGGGGAAAATCCGTTCCGCTAACGGCCATGGACACCTGCCGGAGCGCCCCATAAGGATTGATCCAGGAGGTGAGCCGGGTGATGCGGTTCTGCCGCTCAAAGGTCCGGAGCAGTGCCTGGAGGTGCCGGTTGTAGGTTTCGGAACTCACCCTTTCCCCTTCCTTCATCTGGAACCCGCTGTAGTTGAACGGCAGCTGCTGGACCGAATCCACCCCATAGGCCCGCAGCACCGAGTCCTTCAGCGACCGATAGTAGGGATCGTCCGGGTTATGGCTGTCGCCTTTCCGGATCAGCTCTTTTTCCACTGCGGCTTCGAAGGCGATCCGCGAAGGCGAAGGATAGAAATAGGTCCCCAGTGCCTGGGCCGTGCGGGGAATGAGGATGAAGGCCACGAGCCAGCAGCCGATGAGACTTACCAGCGCTCCCTTCGCCCGGGAGCAGACCGCCGAAACGATCAGCGTAAATAAGCTGATCACGGCGTAATAGAGAGCATAGGATACAAGCATCCCCAGTCCCCGGGCGGCGGTATCGCCTGCAGCGGCCGGGTCCAAAAAAACCGCTGCCAGGGTCATGAGCAGGAGGAAAGGCCCCGATACCGCCAGGGCCAGTATCCACAGCCCCAGCGCCTTGCCGTAGATCAGTTCCTTCCAGCTGGCCCCCTGGCTGAGGAGGATCTTCAGGGTGCCCGCCTCCCGGTCGGCGGCAATCGCGCCAAACCCCACGAAAAACAGCACCAGGGGCAGGAAGGCCTGCAGCACGAGGGCGGTGCTGATCTCCCCGAAGCGCAGCATCCCGGTACTGAAACCCGCCTCCGAGAAATTGACGGTGTTCTGCCGGTGGGCTTCCAGGAACACGGCATTTCCCGTATAGCTTTCCATGCCGTAATCCATAACGCTCAGGGGATGCTTCGGCCGGAATACGATGTATCCGTAGTGCGCCATCCGGTGCGGGTGCTTGTCGGGCATTTCTTCCCAGTGGGCCCGCACTTCTTTCTGGTAGTGCAGCCGGGTGGCCGTCTGCTCCCGGTAAATATGAATGCCCTGGTACGCGGCAAACAGCAGCAGCAGGACAAGGATGCCCAGCAGCACCCGGACGGCGGGGCTCCGGAAAGCCGCCTGTATCGTTTGGGCGGCCAGCAGTCGTACAATCGATATGCGCATGAGGGTAAGCTTTAGAATTTGTAGGTAGCGGTCAGCATCGCGTTGCGCGGCGCCCCGGGAAACAGCCTCAGGTAGTTCTGCGCCCCGATCCAGTACCGCTGGTCCAGGGCATTGTTCAGGTTCAGGGCCAGCTGCATCTGTCCTTTGCCCGGGTGGTAGTACAGGGCCAGGTCCAGCACGGTGTAGGCCGGCACTTTGAAATCCCGGGTAAACCAGGGTATGCGGTCACCGTAATGCTGCAGGCCCAGGCCGATGCCGACGCCTTTCAATGGAGACCGGGGCAGGAAGTTGTAGCGGGTCCAGACCTGGGCGCTGTTGTACGGCGTATTCTGCTTGCGCGCACCCACGAGCGCCGGGTCCTTTTCTTCCGTGATCACGGCATCGATGTAACTGTAGGAGGCGTTCACCTGCCAGTGGGGCAGCAGGTACCCGGCCACATCCAGCTCGATACCCCGGCTCCGTTCACCGCCCCGGGTGGTCAGCGAATCGGGGAAGGCCGGCAGGTTCGCATTGATCAGTATATTCCGCTGGTTGATTTCGTATACCGCGGCGCTGACCTGCATCCGGCCGTTCAGGAGCTCCGCTTTCGTTCCCAGTTCCTTCAGGTCGCTGGTCAGGGGCCTGAAGGCCGCGCCGGCTTTGAGCGACCCGGTATTGGGCATCAGCGTGACAGTATTGGACTGGGGCTGAAAACCTTCCA
>DATAGL010000077.1:0-4298 GCA_036263755.1 Chitinophagaceae bacterium
TGTCAGGGCGTAAAATTTATAGCGGCCGCTTTCCTTCAGCTGCCTGAAGAGGTCCACCGTACCGGGAATAGGACCGCCCAGCATTTCTTCCCAGCGCCCGTAATAGGCCTCGATGTATTCCTGCCATTCGGGATGCTCGTCTACCAGCAGGGCCGTGGCCTCCTTGATCGGGCGCCCGGCATCCTGCTCTTCGTTCCAGTCCGGGGTACAGACCTTCTCGAAGAAATACTTTTTTCGTTCCTTGTCGGTAAAAAGGGTGTCGAATACATAATCGGGATTCCAGTCGATGAGTACGCCGCCGAGGTCGAAGATGATTGCTTGGGGTGCCATGGTTTGTTTGAAATTTAAGGTATGTGGTATTGCGGTATGGGTAGTATGGGTAGTATTAGTAGTATTGGTGGTATTGGTAGTATTGGTAGTATTGGTGTGTTCAGAAGGTGGATTGACTGATCAGCAGTTCACCCATCCCAATACCACCAGTACTACCAATACCACTAATACCACCTTATTTAAATATGCGGTCCCAGAGTTCCGGTATCCGCTTGATCCACACGAGTTCCTTCATCTTCACCGAAGCTTCCTGCACGGGGGAGCCAAAGTATTTTTTACCCCCTTCGAGGGAGGCGGGTACACCGCTTTGGGCATACACCTCTGCGCCCTTGCCCACGGTCAGCGTTTTGGATACGCCGACCTGTCCCCACAGAATGACGCCGTCTTCAATAACAGTGGCACCGGCAATACCGACCTGTGCCGCAAAGAGACAGTTCTTTCCGATCGTGGTATCGTGACCGATATGCACGAGGTTATCCATTTTGGTACCGGCACCGATAACGGTATCGCCGCTCACGCCCCGGTCGATGGTGCAGCCGGCACCGATCTCCACGTCGTCTTCGATCACCACGCGCCCGCAGCTCAGCATCCTGCGGTAATGCACCGGGCGGTTCGTTTTCTTGTTGTAATAAAAGGCATCGCTGCCGATGACCGTGCCGGCCTGGATGATCACGTCGTTACCGATAACGCAGTAGTCACCGATGACCACGTTCGGGTGGATCACGCAGCGCTCGCCGATGACGGCATGATGGCCCACGACGGCGCCGGGCATGAGCACGGTATCGCTGCCGATGGTAGCCGACCCGCTCACCGGCTGCGTGAGCGGACGGAAAGGACGGAAGTGCCGGACGATGGTCTGGTACGCTTCGAACGGCTCGGGCGTCAGCAGCAAAGCCTTGCCGGGCGGGCATTCCGCGGGCTGGTTGATGATGATGAAGGAGGCTGCGGATTCGATGCAGCGCTTGTAGTATTTGGGATGGTCCACGAACACCAGGTCGCCTTCCTCTACTTTATGAATCTCGTTGATGCCCGTGGCCCTGCCTTCTGCATGACCCAGGACCGTTGCGCCGATCAGCTGCGCAATCTCTGTAACCGGAACCGGTTGTTCGAACCGCATAAGGGAATTTTTTTCAAAGGTAGGGGTACGGGCATCATTGTGTTCCTGCCTCCGGGATCCGTTGAGCAGTTGAATCGTTGATCCGTTGACAAGGATGCGGGCACCGGCAGAAGCCTGCCTCACTGATCAACCGATCAACGATTCAACTCCTTTGCGGGTGGCAGGTCAAGAAAAACTGAACAGGCATCATCACCTATTCACACACGAAAAAAAAATGTGAATAAAAAGTGATGTAATTTTTTTCCAATCGGAAAAAATATTTTTAATATTGTGTTGGGAATTTTATTCCCGTACTTACTAACCCATCTACATATTAGCCCCGCCACCGCGGGGCTTTTATTTTACCCTAATTTCATGACGTACCGGAGAAAGCGGGTATCGCTTTCATTCCACTAACTTTACGCACTTTAAAACATAAGCTGCATGCTAAAATCAATGACCGGCTTCGGCAGAAGTGAGCAGATGGTAGGCGATAAAACCTTCCTGGTCGATATCAAATCGCTGAACGGAAAACAGTTCGAACTGCAACTGAAGCTGCCGGCCTTTCTCAAGCCCTTCGAGTTTGATATCCGGAAGATCCTTTCCGAAAAGCTGGGCCGGGGCACGGTCGATTGCACCATCAGCCTGAAAGAAACAGGGCAGGCCAAGCCGGTGACCATCAACACCGAGCTGGCGCGCGCTTATTACAAGCCGCTGGCGGCCCTTTCAGCGGAACTGGGCCTCGATACCGCTTCCCTGCTCAGCACCCTCATCAAGCTGCCGGAAGTGATCACGCCTACCGGCGATACGCTCAACGATGAAGAATGGCGCCAGTTCGAAGGCGTGCTTACCGCCGCCATCGACGACCTGAACCTGCACCGTGCCGATGAAGGCCGCTCCCTCATCTCCGATCTCCGCCTGCGCATCGCCAACATCCAGAAACAGCAGAAGGAAATCGAAGGCCTGGAACCCCTTCGGCAGAACCGGATCCGCGAAGGCATCACGCGCCTCCTGGAAGAACAGGTGGGCAAGGAAAACTACGACGGCAACCGGCTGGAGCAGGAACTGATCTATTACATCGAAAAGATCGACATCAGCGAAGAGCAGGTGCGCCTGAAGAACCATTGCGATTATTTTCTCAACGTATTGCAGGAACCCGAGGAGGCAAAAGGAAAGAAGCTTTCCTTCATCCTGCAGGAGATCGGACGGGAGATCAATACCACGGGCGCCAAGGCATACGATTCCTCGATCCAGAAATGCGTGGTGCTGATGAAAGACGAACTGGAAAAAGCAAAAGAGCAGGTACTTAACGTATTATAAAATGAGCAGTGCAAAATCGATTTGGACAGGGTGCTTGTGGATGGGGCTGCTCCTTTCCGGCTGCGGCACCACCGACCTGTATGAGAAGGTGGTCACGATCCCCGGACAGGAATGGAAAGGCACGTATCAGCCCCGCTTTACCTTCGCGATCAGGGACACGACAGCAGCCTACCAGCTCTACCTCATCCTGCGGCACAATGCCCGCTATAATTACAACAACATCTGGCTGAACATACAGGCGACGATGCCCGGCGGCAAAACGGAACGCTTCCGCATCGAGGCGCCGCTGGCCGCCGGCGATAAAGGCTGGCTGGGCTCGGGCATGGACGACCTGTACGAGCAACGCATCCCCGTTACCTTCGATCCCGCCCGCTTCCGCTTCGGCCGCGCGGGCAATTATACTTTCACCATCGAGCACATCATGCGCGAAGAGCCGCTGCGCCACATCATGAACGTAGGCCTCCGCGTGGAGAAAAAACCGCAGTAACCATGACCGGCGACCTCCGGAAAAAAATGCGCCGGGCCACCATCGTTTACTGGGTGCTGCTGCTGTACATCATTGCAGCGCTGTTGTGGTGGCTCTTCTCCCTGGAGCAGCAGAACCGCGCCATGTACGGGCTGCGCGAAGCAGCGCTGCTGCAAAAGCCCATCTCCGAAACCGAACGCAAGGCCGCCCTGGCAGCTAACTACGACCTGATGCAGCGGGCTACGGTCAAGCACGTTTCCGAAGGCATCGTTTTCCTCGTGCTCATCCTGGTGGGTGCCCTTTTCATCTACCGCTCCGTACGCGGACAGATCCAGGCGCAGCAGCAGCAGCAGAACTTTGTCATGGCGGTCACCCATGAGCTGAAGACGCCGATCTCTGTGGCGAGGCTCAACCTGGAAACCCTGCAGAAGCGCCAGCTGGATGAAGGACGGCGGGGCCACCTGGTGCAGATGACCCTGCAGGAAACTTTGCGCCTCGATACCCTCATCAACAATATCCTGCTCTCCGCACAGCTCGAAGGACACTCATACAAAGGCGCGCACGAGGAACTCGATTTCTCCTCCCTGGTGGAGCACGCAGTTCAGGAGTTCCGCAGCCGCTACCCCGACCGCCCCGTTACCGCTGCCGTTGACCCGGACCTGGAGCTTACCGGTGATCCGCTGCTGCTGCAGCTACTCATCAGCAACCTGCTGGAAAACGCGCACAAGTACACGCCCCGCGCCGCCGAGGTACGGGTACGCCTTACCCGGACCGGGAGCCACCTGGTGCTGGAGGTAAGCGACACCGGCCCGGGGATCGCCGACGAGGAAAAGAAAAAGGTATTCGGCAAGTTTTACCGGATCGGCAACGAAGGCACGCGCCGCGCCACAGGCACAGGTTTGGGCCTGTACCTGTGCCGCATCATTGCCGAAGCGCACAAGGCTTCGCTCACGCTGTCGGACAATCGGCCGAAGGGTAGTATTTTTACCGTTCATTTTACGAGCCGATGAACCGCACGGACCCCAACTACAAGCGCTCCATCCTCCTGGTGGAAGACGAAGAGAACCTGCACGACGCCCTGAAGCT
>DATAGL010000078.1:0-3491 GCA_036263755.1 Chitinophagaceae bacterium
TTCACCGGGTAAATTGAGCCTCGCATCAGTAACCGTTTAATTATCCTGCCTCACGCGCACCTTAGTTATCCTCTTACTTCTTGCCTTCCTCATCTTTTTCATTTCTTTTCAATCAGACTACATGAACATTTATGTTTCCAACCTGAGCTTCAACATTATGGATGAAGACCTGAAGGGACTGTTTACGCCTTACGGAGAGGTAACGTCCGCAAAAGTGATTACGGATAAATTTACGGGCAAATCGCGCGGCTTCGGCTTCGTGGAAATGTCCGACGACACGGGGGCCCAGAAAGCCATTACGGAACTGAACAACGGAACGGTTGACGGCCGCAACATTAAGGTCAACGAGGCAAAGCCCCGTGAAGACCGCCCGGCCACGAACAACAGCCCCTTCAGCGGCGCCTACAAGAAAAACAGCTGGTAAAATACCCGATACCTTACTGGAACCCCGGAACACCGGGGTTCTTTGTGCCCGGGCCTGTCTGCCCGGCCGGCAGGCACGGAAATGACGGGTGGGCGCCCTGCGCCAATGGTCTATTGGGCCCGCTGGCGGGCAGCATTTGAGCCACCTGCTTCCGGAGCCTGTATTTCCCCTACCTTCGTGCTCTGTGCACAATTCTTGCAGTGCATATCATTTATAAAACGGTCTATGGCAAAATCGAAAGAATCCTTTAATAAGCGGGAGAAAGAAAAAAAGCGGCAGAAACAGGCGCAGGATAAGCGCGAAAAGCGCGAAGAGCGCAAGGCCAATGCAGGCAAAGGCAAAAGTCTGAATGACATGATGGCCTATATTGACGAGAACGGAAACATCTCCGCAACACCGCCCGATCCCTCCAAAAAAATTGAAATCAACGTAGAAGATATTCCCATCGGCGTGCCCCGGTACGAGGAGGAGGAAGAAGAAGGCCCCCGCCAGGGCGTGGTCTCCTTTTTCAACGAGTCCAAAGGCTTCGGCTTTATCCAGGACGCCCGCAGCGGCGAGCGCGTATTCGTGCATGTGCAGCAACTGACCGAGCGCCTCTTTGAGAATGATAAGGTGACGTTTGAAGTGGAAAGCACGCCGCGCGGCCTCAGCGCGATCAATGTAAAGAAAATATAATGCGGGCCGGCTCCCCGCCACCAGCGCGCCGGAGCCGGCTGTATATTCGTCCGCGCCCTGTTTTGCAAAACAGGGCTCACGCTCCCAGGTAACTCCTTAACAGGCTGATCTTATTGGGCTGACGCAGCTTGGTCAGCGCCTTGTCTTTGATCTGCCGCACCCGCTCCGAACTGAGGTCCAGGTCCCCGGCAATCTCTTTGAGGCTTTCGGACACCGGCACTCCAATGCCGAAGAAAAGACAGATCACTTTTTTTTCCACGAGGCTTAGCGTATTCAGTACCCGCTCCAGTTCCACCTGGAGCGAATGGTGATGATCGGTCGATGCGTCGGTGCGGGGGCCCGACTGCTCCAGGTCGTCCAGCAACGTACCTTCCGCCTGGTCCCCTTTCGGAGCATCCAGGCTGGTATGCGTGGGGTAAAGCGGCCGGGTGATTTCCACTTCCTGCGCCGAAACCCCGAGAAAGACGGCCAGCTCGTTTTCGGAAGGCATCCGCTCGAGGTCCTGCTCCAGGGCAGCCGATGCCTTTTGAATGCGCAGGGAAAGGGCCGTCCGGTTGGCCGGCAGGTGCACCATCCGGCCCTGGCTCATGATGGCATGCAGAATCGACTGGCGGATCCACCAGACGGCGTAGGAAATAAACTTGAAGCCCTTGGTTTCATCGAAGCGTTGGGCGGCTTTCATCAGGCCGATGTTGCCCTCGCTGATGAGGTCGGAAAGCGACATGCCCTGGTACTGGAACTGCTTGGCCACCGATACCACGAAGCGCAGGTTGGCGCGGGTCAGCTGGTCCAGCGCTTCCTGGTCGCCGTTGCGGATACGCCGGGCCAGGCCGGCTTCCTCCTCCATCGTCACAGAAGAGAGCCGGCTGATCTCCAGCAAATACCGGTCGAGGCTCTGGGCATCGCGCTGGGTAATGGACTGGGTGATTTTAAGGGGGCGCATGGGAAGGTTTTGGTGATGCCCGCAGCTATGCTACAGGCTCCGGATTTTCAGCGTAAACTCGTGGATGTAATCTTCGATATACACGTGAAAGGCCGGGTACGATTCCGGGCGACCTGCTTCCGGCCCGGTACCGGCCATCAATTCGGAAGCAATGTGCTGCAGTTCCATTTTTAACCGGTTGCAAAAATGGCCCTGCAGCTGCCGGAAAACATGCTCTTCACCCTGCCGGTCGAGGCGGTCGGCGGAATGCCGGAAGTCCCGGTACAAGCGCTGCTCGACCGGGCGGGCACGGTCATGGAAGGCAATGCTGTAATGATCCGGGTGCTTTTTCATGGCCAGTCATTTAGTGACGGCGGAAGCGGTTATCTTTTCCTGCGGAACGGCATGCGGTGCACGGCACCATCGCCCACTTTATAAGAGCCTTTGCGGTCGATCCGGGGCTCTGCGGGTTCCAGGGTTACAGGACGGCCGGCTACTTCTTTTCCGTTCAGCGCTTCAATGGCGGCACGGGCTTCTTCCTCGTTGGGCATCTCCACAAAGCCGAAGCCGCGCGGGCGCTCGGTGAAAGCATCCATGGCCACTTGTGCCCCTTCTACGGTGCCGAAAGGTGCAAACAGTTCCCTGAGGTCATTGTCGGTAAGGTTCGTATCAACGTTCGAAATGCGTATATTCATAATCGTGAGTTAGCGGTGAAAAAATGTTGAATGGAAAGCAAGGAGCAGGGAAAGGCGGGAGCGAACCGGGTGGTTCCAATACTGATGCTTCGCGTTCAAACGAATGCTAAAGGTACGTTTTCCCGGCCGGCCGGCCGCTTTTATTTCCCGGCCGTCGCGGAACAGCCGTGCACAGGCGGCTCACCGTAAACGTTAAATAGCAGAGCAAACTCCGGAAAAGCGGCCTGAATAGACTACCTTTAAAGAACTGGTAATCTAGTGCGCCTCGGAAGCGGACGGCCTCCGGGCTCCCTCCTTACTTTGCCGCGTTAAGCCAGGCGTTATAATTACCTGACATGAACATTGAAGTTACTAACCTTAGTCTCAGCCTTATTGAAGCCGACCTCCAACGCATCTTTACGCCCTTTGGCGAAATCCGCTCGATTCAGATTCTGCGGGATAAATGGAACAACCGCTCCCGCGGCCGCGCCATGATCGTCATGCCGGTGGAAAAAGAAGCCCGGAACGCGATCCACAGCCTCGACGGAACACAACTGGGCGGAAAGCCCATCTCGGTCGTCGGAACCCCCGAAGTCAACGACCAGCCTTCCCGCTTTACTTTCTAAACCCTGCCGGTATCGCTTAATGATTCGGTAAAAGCAATTCTTTAACACTCCCCACTACTACTATTATAAATTAACTACCGGCCGCCCGCGCTGCCGGAACAAAAATTATTGTCCTATGGCAAAAGTCCTTTTCAACAACAAGAACAAACAATTTTTCACCGCGCTGAAAA
>DATAGL010000079.1:0-3181 GCA_036263755.1 Chitinophagaceae bacterium
ACCACCCATACCACCTATACTACATTTCAATTTACCAGCGATCTACCTCTTCTCCATAATGGGGATTGATGGTAGATACCGGGGGCTGGGGCTGGGGCTGGTGCTGCGCCTGCGGCTTTGCCGGCTGCTTTTCCAGGCGTGGTTTTTCACGGGGCTGCTGCTCGCGGGGCTGGGCCGGTCGCTTCTGTGCTTCGGGTTGTTGTCCTTCCCGGCGCTGACCATCCTGCTCGCTGCGGTTGCGGCGGCGGTTCCGGTTGCGGTTGCCATTGCTGCCGTTGCTGCTGCGGCGCTGGCCGGACGGGCCGTTTTGTGTGGCCGATCCGTTTTGTCCCTGGGGGGCGGAGCCGGCGGAACCGTTGCCGGTTTCGCTTTCGCCGTAGGGCACATGGAACGGATGCTCCGCTACCACGGGGATGGGCTGATTTGTCAGCTTCTTGATGTCCTTCAGGAAAGCACGTTCCTCACGGTCGCAGAACGACAGGGCGATCCCGCTCAGACCGGCACGGCCCGTACGTCCGATCCGGTGCACATAGGTCTCCGGCACGTTCGGCAGGTCGTAGTTGATCACGTGGGTCAGCTCGTCTACGTCGATGCCGCGGGCGGCAATATCGGTGGCGACCAGCACTTTGAGCTTGCCGGCTTTAAAGTCGCCGAGGGCGCGCTGGCGGGCCGTCTGGGCTTTGTTGCCGTGGATTGCTGCCGAGCGGATGTTCGCTTTGGCCAGGTCTTTACACACCTTATCAGCGCCGTGCTTCGTACGGGTAAACACCAGCGTGCGCTTGATCTTGTGTTCGTTCAGCAGGTGCACCAGCAGGGAGAGCTTGTCTTTTTTATGTACAAAGTAAACCGCCTGCTCGATCTTTTCGGCCGTGGAAGAAACCGGGGTAACTTCCACTTTCACGGGATCGTGCAGCAGGGAGTCGGCCAGCTCGGCGATGGCCGGGGGCATGGTGGCCGAAAAAAACAGGGTTTGCTTTTCTTCGGGCAACTCCTTGATTACTTTTTTGACGTCGCGGATAAAGCCCATGTCCAGCATGCGGTCGGCTTCATCAAGTACAAAGATCTCCAGGTGATCCAGGTGAATGTATCCCTGGTTCATCAGGTCCAGCAGGCGGCCGGGTGTAGCGATCAGGATGTCGGTGCCGTTGCGCAGCGACAGGGTCTGGTTATGCTGGGAAACGCCGCCGAAGATAACGTCCTGCTTCAGGCCCAGGTGCCGGCCATAGGCAGCAAAGCTTTCTTCGATCTGGGTTGCCAGTTCGCGGGTGGGGGTCAGGATGAGGGCGCGGGTATGCTTGTAGCCGGAGCTGTTGCGGTTGTCGGTATACAGCAACTGCAGGATGGGCAGGGCAAAGGCAGCGGTCTTTCCGGTGCCGGTCTGGGCGCAGCCCAGCAGGTCTTTACCTTTCAGGACATCCGGAATACATTGTTCCTGGATAGGGGTGGGATGGGTGTAGCCTTCCTTGCTCAATGCCTTGAGGATGGGCGCAATTAGGCCTAATTGTTCAAATGACACTTGTTTTTAAGTTTTAAGGTAATCAATGTGGCGGCCACTCCGTTGGGGCCTGCCCGGCGTATAGATGCTCGTCACTTATGACTGGATGAGCTTGCCGTGTGAAGTCTTCTAGTCTGCTAAAGAGAGCGCGTATTACCAAAACAAATATAGTTCTTTCCCTCTTAAGGCTTTGGTAAAAGATTTAGCCTTCCGCAACGAACGGTTGGTCCTTAACGTTATTCCAGGTGACGGCGCCGGGAACGGTCCGGCTGAGGCCGGTAGCTAAACAACACCCGGCTACCGTTGGTACCTGCCCGACGGGCAGAAGTCCGAAATAGCCGAAAGGAATAAAAAAAACCGGGATCTTTTTTTAACTATGTACCGTTGTATTAGTCTATATATTTGAATCCTGATATTGCCATGACACGCTATCATTTTAACCTCCTGGACGAAAACGAGCAAGCGGCCATAATCCGGGAGAAAGGTGTATTGATCGGGGAACGGACGGATGCCTTCCTCCTGATCCGCCTTTACCAGGTAGGTGCCTTCTACGTGGAAGCTTACCATCATACCCATTTCAACGTGATCCTCCGGTTCCAGAGCTTTACCAATACCAATAAGCTCGAGCCTTACCTGGAAGAGATCTCGCTGGAAGGCCTGGTATGATCCCTGGTTTCCTCCTTACCCTGGTAATCGGTTGATCGGTAAACTGCCTCTGAGCAGCGCCCCTCCTCCCGCTTTATTAAAACACCGGACGCATGAAGGCGCTATTCGCCGGAAACCGGTTCTGCGGACCAGCCTTGCTTTACGCCTGATCCGGTGAATTCCTGCGCTTCAACCTGCTTCCCGGCCGCTTTGTGGGAAAGCCCCTTTTACGCGCCTCCTTCCGACTGTTACTTGCAGCTGAAATCAAAACCAGCTGTTATGTACATCCGATGTTTCCTGTCCCTTCTTTCCTTTGTCCTGCTCCTGGGCGCCTGCCGCTCCAATGCCCGAACGTCCGCACCGAATGAAATTGAAGCCATCCGTTCGGTCATTGCCCGGGAAACCGAAGCTTATTACCGGCAGGACTTCGATGCCTGGCGGGCTACCTATGTGGACAGTCCCTATTTCCGGTCCTACGGTTACTGGGAAGGGTACCCGGAAAAAGTCAGGGTGTACAACGGCTTCGACAGCCTGAAGCGGTTCAAGCAGGAGCAGTTCCGCCAGAACAAAACCTATTGGGTCGGCAGCACCGAGGAGCGGAGCAATGAGAATTTCCGTATCTATCCCAATGTGGCCTGGTACACGTTTGAGCAGGTTTCCTACGAAAAAGATACCCGGCGCGTGCTCGGCCGCTCCGTGGAAACCCGCATCCTCGAAAAGCACAGGGGACAATGGAAAATTGCTTACCTCGGGTTTCACTACCTGCCGTTGAAATAG
This sequence comes from Chitinophagaceae bacterium, assembly GCA_036263755.1. GTDB lineage: Bacteria > Bacteroidota > Bacteroidia > Chitinophagales > Chitinophagaceae > Flavisolibacter. Next base: position 2,918 of record DATAGL010000079.1, read on the forward strand.
TTGATCAGTTGATTGGGTTACAAGTTCACAAGTTTCAGGCAGGGGCCGGTATAAAGGGCATTAGGCCCCAACATTTATAAATGTGGATCGGATAAGTGAATTCGTAAACTTGTAAACTTGTAAACGGATCAACCCTGCAGTTTTTACACCTGACCCCGTTCACATTTGGACCCGTTTTTGTATCCGCATCCGAAACAACGGTTATGGCAAAAAACGAGTTCAACAATAAGGAGCAAAACAAAACGGCCCATAAGGGTGATGAAA
>DATAGL010000080.1:0-6632 GCA_036263755.1 Chitinophagaceae bacterium
CCTCCGCCGGAACCTTCGACGTAGTGGTCAACCCAACGCCCGTTAAGCCCACGGTAAAAAGCAACGGGCCGGTCTGCAGCGGATCCGACCTGCAGCTGGAATCGGCGACCACCACGCCGGGCGCCATCAACTACAGCTGGACCGGCCCGGATGCGTTTACCAGCAAAGAACAGAACCCGGCCATTCCTGCGGCCGCCACAACGGCTTCCGGTACCTATACCGTTACGGCCACCCTCGGCGACTGCTCCGCACAAAGCACGCTCGATGTGGTCGTGCGGCCCACACCGGTTATAGCCCGGGGTGCCTCCAAAGACCCGGATCAATGCAATACGGCTACCGGGGCTATTCAGCTGGAAGGACTGACCACCGGCAAGACCTACCTGGTGACCTATACGTATGGTGGCTCGGTTCAAACAGAAAACGGGATCGCCAATGCTTCGGGCCACGTTGTGCTTTCGGGGCTGAAAGCCGGGACCTACTCCAACATAAAAGTGATACTGGACGGCTGTCCGTCGAATGAAGTGGGGCCTTTCACCCTGAATGACCCCAACCCGCCGGCCGCCCCCACGATCAGCGGGAACAGCGCCGTATGTACCGAAGGCACGTTGCGCCTGGAAGCCGCCACCACTACCGGTGGTCCGGTTACCTGGTCCTGGTCCGGACCCGGCAGCTTTACCTCGGACAAAGCTGTTGTTTCCCTTACGGGCATGACTCCGGCCCAGGGTGGAACCTACACCGTCACGGTCAGCCAGAACGGCTGTACCGCCGCACAAAGCATCAATGTGGTGGTCAATCCGAAGCCCCGAAAGCCGGCAGTGGGCCGCCCGGTGCGTTATTGCCTGAACGCGGTAACGGCGCCACTAAACGCTACGGCCGAAAGCGGGCACACGCTCACCTGGTACGACAATAAAGAATTGAAGAACGGCAGTGCCACCGCACCCACGCCTTCGGCAGCCGTTGCCGGAACCGTATATTACTATGTCCTTCAGACCAATGCTTCGGGCTGTGCCTCGGATACGGCAGCCCTTGAAGTGACCGTCTATCCCGCCATCGGAACCAACACCGTCAGCAGTGACCAGGTCATCTGCTCCGGGCAGACGCCTGCGGCGTTCACGGGCAGTGTCCCGACGGGTGGTAACGGAACCTATACGTACCAGTGGCAGGTTTCCACCGACGGTACTACCTGGAACGATATTCCCGGCGCCACCGGCTCCGGCTACCAGCCCGGTCCCCTGATGGATACCACGCTGTTCCGCCGGGTAGTGGCCAGCGGGCCCTGCGACGGCGTCGCCTCTGCGCCCCTGACCATCACCGTACAGGGCGTGCTCTCCGGTATCCAAGTATCCGGACCGCAAACGATCTGCGCCGGTACGAAGCCACAGGCGCTCTCCGGGCAAACACCTTCCGGGGGCAGCGGCACCTACACGTTTCAGTGGGAAAGCGCCCCGGATGGCAGCAACTGGACCTCCATTGCCGGCGCAACCGGTAAAGATTATGCACCCGGTATCCTGACGGCTACCATGCACTTCCGGCGCAGGACGACCTCCGGCTCCTGCTTTGCCTTGTCGGATGCGCTGATCCTTACCGTCAACCCGAAACCGGTCATGGACGCGGTGGGGGACAAGATCCTCTGTGCTTCCGGCAGCGTGCCTGCGGTTGCCTTCACGGGTACCCCGGCCGCCGGCGTGCGTTACGATTGGACCAACAGCAACGAAGCCATCGGGCTGGCGGCTTCCGGTTCCGGTAACCTGCCGGCATTCACTGCCGCTGCGGCGACCGGCGTGCCGGTTACGGCCACGATCAGTGTGCAGCCCGTATTTTCGGCTAACGGCACGTCCTGCCCGGGAGCGCCGCACCAGTTCACCTTTACGGTGCTTCCCAGGGTTACCGTAAAACCGGTGCAAAGCTTGATTGTGTGTACCGGGTCTTCGGTACCGGCACTTACACCGGAACATGACGCGGATGCCACCGGCGGCGGCACGGTACAGTACACCTGGACCGTTGCCGGCGATGGCATTTCCCTACAAAGCGGAAGCGGTACGACAGTACCGGCCTTTACTACCCTGAACCCCGGTACCAGCGACCTGCAGGCTACCATTACCCTGACTCCTCAATATCATTACGGGGGAGCCATCTGCCCCGGCACACCGGTAACATACACCGTTACCGTGAAGCCGGCCACGCCCGATGCCAGCGCTGGGCCCGACGTTACCCTGTGTGCCGCAGCCACCTATACCATGAAGGCGGCAGCCAGTGGTGTTTCCGGCCAGTGGCGCCAGATCGCCGGACCAACTGCCGTTATGGAGGATGCAACGTCCCCGGTAAGTGGCATCTCCGGGCTCCGGGAAGGAAATACCTACCGGTTCGAGTGGACCGTAACAGGCTTTGCCAATTGCCCGCCTTCGCTCGATACCGTAACGATTATTGTGGAGCGGGCGCTGGTGAATGAACTGAAGGGAGGGCCCGTTACCCTCTGCGCCGGTCAGCAGATCGTCATTGCCGGAGGGCTTCCGGAAGGAGGCTCCGGCGCCTACCGGTACCAGTGGCAGACGAGCCCGAACGGAACCGACTGGGCCGATCTGCCCGGCGAGCAGGGCCAGCACCTGACCTTTATACCCGTGTCCAGCATTCAGGTGCGGCGCCTGGTGCAATCGGGCTCCTGCTCCGGTGCCAGCAATGCTATTGCAATCACGGTACAGCCGCCGGTGTCCGGCAATACCATCGTCAGTGACACGGCTATCTGTATCCGTACCGAAGCACCGGTGCTGAAAGGCTCGGTGCCCAGCGGCGGCGACGGCCGCTTCGCTTACCAGTGGCAGCAAAGCGCGAACGGCACGGACTGGACCGATCTTCCCGGCGCTACCGGTGAAGATTATGCGCCCGGCGTGCTGACGGCTTCCACCTATTACCGCCGTATAGTGAAAACCGATCTTTGCGCCGGCCCGCAAAGCAGCGTGTCCAACCGGGTGCTGATCACGGTGCGCCCGGATGCGCTGGCTGCGCTTTCCTGGCAAACGGAAGAAGGTTGCGCACCATTCCGGCTGGAGGCCTCCAACATCCGCCTGAAAGAGGATGCTGCCCGTAACCGGGGCTACGAATGGTACGTCGACGGAAACCTCATCGGCACCGGCATTACCTTTCCCGGTTACACCATCCGGGACGCCAACGATACGGTGGAGGTACTGCTCCGCGCCCTTTCGCTCTATGGTTGCGTGGACGATACGGCACGTCATTCCTTCCGGACGTACCGGCTGCCGGCCCCTTCCTTCACCCAAAGCAAAGACGAAGGCTGCGGACCGCTGACGGTGGATTTCACCAACACTACCCCGGATGCAAAGCTCTTTCACCATCGCTGGGATTTCGGCAACGGGCAGGTATCTACTGATATCCAGCCGGGATCGGTCATCTTTGCCCCGAACCCTACGTACGGCGACACTACCTATACGGTAACGCTCCGGGTGTGGGCTGCCTGCGATACAATGACCGTGCAGAAACAGGTACTCGTGCGTGCCCGCCCCAAAGCCCTGTTCACACCCGACCGCACGGTGGGCTGCTCGCCCATGCCGGTGCATTTCAACAACACCTCACTGGGCCTGAATGCTACTTACGAATGGCATTTCGGCGACGGGCAAACCATCACTTCTGCCGGAGGGCCGGTAACGCATACCTACACGACCGGCGTGCTCGATACCTTCCATGTAAAGCTGGTGGCCACCAACGGCTGCGGCTCGGACACGATGCAGTACGCGATCGTGGTTTCCCCCAATACCATTAAGCTGGATTTTGCCGTGAACGGTAATGAGCAGAACGGCTGCGCCCCGCACACCGTCCGCTTTGTGAACAATACGCGCGGAGCCACTTCCTTCCTCTGGAACTTCGGCGACGGCAACATCCGCAGCACCACGCGCAATATCGATACGGTGGTCCACACCTTCCAGGTGCCCGGTACCTACGAAGTACAGCTGCGTGCCACCAATACCTGCTCCGATACCACGGCGATTGAGCGGATCACAGTGTACCCGCGTCCGAAGCCGGTGTTTGATGCGAGTGCGTATACCCTCTGCCTGGGCGATTCGGTCTGGTTCACCAATACCTCTGAGGAAAGCACTTCCTATCTCTGGAAGTTCGGCGACGGCACGACGTCCACGCGGGTCAGCCCGGCGCACGTATACCGGGTTCCGGGTCTGTATGATGTCGTGCTTACAACGTTCCGGACCAACGCGCCGGGCAGCACCTGTTCCGATTCCCTCAGACTGCAGGTGCGCGTGGTGGCCGAAAAAGAAGGGATGTTTGATGTGACGAACCCGGATGGTGCCTGCGCGCCGCATACAGTCAGTTTTGCCAACCGGAACCTTCCTGCGGTGACAACCGAATGGGATTTTGGTGACGGTACGACAGGAACGGGCAATACCGTATCGCATACTTTCCTGCGCGCCGGTACCTATACCGTACGGCTGACCGCCAAAGATCCCGGCGGCTGCACCTACGTTACCACGCGCACGGTACGGGTTTCGGGCCCCGACGGCCAGCTGCTCTACAAAGGTGGCTTTGTATGTAACGACGCTCCGGTGCGCTTCGAAGCATCTGCCAGCGGTACCGATTCCGTGCTGTGGCAGTTCGGCGACGGCACCGTGCTGAAGACCACCGAGCGGGTGGTGTTCCATACCTATCCGCATGCAGGCGTTTACCGGCCTTCGGTGACCCTGATCAACGACAAAGGCTGCTCCTTCCGCATCACCGGCAGCGATTCGGTGCGCGTGGACCGGATAAGCGGCGGGTATACCGCGGCAGAGCAGAAAAGCTGCGGCTATACCGACCTGGTACTGACGGATACGGCAAGGGCTTTCTTCGGCGTCGCTTCCGTGCATTGGGACTTTGGTGACGGAACCTCAGCTTCCGGTAACCGGGTCAGCCATCGATACACAGCTTCCGGCTCGTACGTAGTGCGGCAGACCGTCACCGGCCATAGCGGCTGCGTGGTGGTTACGGAACGCACACTGGCCATTGCCGTGCAGGCCATACCTGTTACGGAAATCCTGACGGAAGACGTATTGTGCGCGGGACCGGTGGAACTGAAAGCTTCGGTGCGGTCCGACGACCCGCTGAGCGTGGTGCAGTGGTCGCTCTCGAACGGGATGAAGGGGAGCACCAACCCGTTGTCCCTGCGCCTGGAAGCCGGCACCTATACAGTCCGCTTTATCGCGGGCACGGAACATGGCTGTTTTGATACCGTGCAGAAAGTGGTTCGCGTCCATCCTTCCCCATTGGTACGGGCCACTCCTGACCAAAACATCTGCCGGGGCGCCTCGGTTTCCCTGCAGGCCAGCGGGGCCGCCACGCTTTCGTGGTCGCCGCTGGAAAGCCTCAGCTGTTACGACTGCCCGGCACCGGTAGCCCGTCCGCTGCAAACCACGCCCTTCGTGGTAGCGGGCACAAATGCGTTCGGCTGTACGGGGTATGACACTACCGTGGTGACGGTGATCCAGCCGCTGAAGCTGAACGCTCCCCGGGAAGACAGTATCTGCATCGGCGCTTCCACGCAACTGGTGGTCAGCGGTGCCACGCATTACCGGTGGTCGCCGGGCGGAGGCCTGAGTGCTGCCGATGTGCCGAACCCGGTGGCGGCACCGGCGCGTACCACCCGGTACCGTGTGGTAGGTTATGACGGGTTCAACTGTTTTACGGATACGGCTTACGTGCTGGTGGCGGTTGGTCCGTACCCAACGGTAAACATCGGGGCCGACCAGGTACTGTCCACCGGCACGCAGTATACGTTTGCTCCGAAGGTGACCGGCGGCCCGATCCGCACCTGGGAGTGGAGCCCGTCCGTGAACCTGAGCTGTGCCGATTGCCCTACTCCTGTGGCGCACGTTAAGAAAGACATCACGTACATAGCAAAGGTTACCTCCGGCTACGGTTGCTCTGCCAGTGATACCATGCAGATCAGGGTGTTCTGTGAGAACACACAGGTTTTTGTGCCCAACGCATTCTCGCCCGACAACGACGGGGTGAACGACCGCGTGACCGTGCGCGCCAAGGGCATTCTGCATGTAAAATCGTTCCGCATCTTCAACCGCTGGGGTGAGCTGGTGTTCGAGCGGAGCAATTTCGTACCGAACGATCTTTCGCTCGGCTGGGACGGCACCATCCGCGGGGCCCGGGCCACGCCGGACGTGTATGTGTATACGGCTGAAGTGATTTGTGAGAACGGCGTGCCCTATACCTATAAAGGAAACATCACCTTATTAAAATAAAGTATGCGCAAGAATCGTGTTTTAGGATGGATCTGCAGTTTTCTGGCGACCGGCGCCGCCGCCCAGGACATCAACTTTTCGCAGTTCTATGAGCTGCCCCTGCTGCGCAACCCGGCGCTGGCGGGCTTTTACAAAGGCGATATCCGGGTCACCAGCGCCTTCCGCAACCAGTGGTCGGCCGTAACGGTACCGTACCAGACGGCTGCGCTGGGTACCGAGCTGAAATTCGGGGCGGGGCCCAATACGAATGATTACTGGTCGCTGGGCCTGCAGCTGACCAATGACCTGGCCGGTGATTCCCGGCTCGGAAAAACGCAGATCCTGCCGGTGCTCACGTATCATAAGTCGCTGAACGGGGAGGAGGATACCTACCTCTCT
>DATAGL010000081.1:0-1871 GCA_036263755.1 Chitinophagaceae bacterium
CTTCGCGGCGAAAATCAAGCATTATGAGCAATAGAACGTTTACGATGATCAAGCCGGATGCCATGCGCAACGGACATGCCGGAGCCATCCTGGACCATATCCTCAAAGCAGGATTCCGGGTGGTAGCCCTCAAGCAAACGAAGCTGACCCCGGAAAAAGCGGGTGAATTTTATGCCGTGCACAAGGAACGCCCCTTTTACGGCGAGCTGGTGCAGTTCATGAGCAGCGGGGTGATCATCGCCGCCATCCTCGAAAAAGAAAATGCCGTGGCCGATTTCCGTAAAGTGATCGGCGCCACAGACCCGGCTAAGGCCGACGAAGGCACAATCCGTAAGCTGTTCGCCACTTCCATGGGCGAAAATGCCGTACACGGCAGCGACAGCGACGAGAACGCACAAATTGAAGGTTCCTTCTTCTTCTCCGGCCTGGAGCAGTTTTAAGAACCTTCTTAAAGAATAAAAGACCGGCCCCGGAGCCGGTCTTTTTTATGGGTAAAGCTGCTGATGATCAGGAAACGGAACAATTTCCGGCTTCTTTGGGCGTTTTATGCGGGATTTCTATCATATTTGCAGCACCAAAGCTAATAAACCCTACATGAAGCGCCCCTCCCTCCCCTGCCGCCTGGCGGCCCTGTCTCTATTGTTCATACTGGTAAGTACAGCGGTCCGCAGCCAGGAAGCATTTCCCGAATACGGAATGCTGACCCAGGCCGATAAATCCATGAAGCAATGCGCCTTTGATCCCGATGCCGATGCGGTAGTCCTTTTCCATTCTGCCAAGGCGAATTACAATGAAGAATGGAACCTGGTCACCGACCACCATATCCGGATCAAGGTTTTGAAAGCCTCCGGAGCAAAGCAGGGCGATGTTTCCATCTATTTTTACAGCCAGAACAATTTTGAAACGATCGGGAACCTGCAGGGACAGGTGTTTAATCCGGATGCGTCCGGTACCTGGACCTCCTCCGAACTGAACCGGAAAAACGTCTATACAAAAAAGATCAATGGTTATTTTTCCGAACTCACCTTTGCGCTGCCCCAGGTAAAGGAAGGCAGCATCCTGGAATACCGGTATACTTCTATTCAGAAACATTACGGTGGGCTCGACAACTGGGAGTTTCAGAAAGAACTTCCCGTAGTGCGCAGCGGCTTTATGCTGTACATTATTCCGAATGCGGAATTTGCCTACTCCGTGTACAAGGCACCGAACCTGAATATCGAGATCCTGCCCTTTAACCAGGAAGGTAAGGTCTATTACGAAATGCGGAATGTGCCGGGCCTGCGCGATGAGCCGTTTATGGCCAACCGGAAAGACAACCTGCAGCAGGTAAAGTTCCAGTTTGCCGGTATGAACATGGTGTATGGAGATGCCTACCATGTATCCAAATCAAAGAAAAACCACGCTACCACCTGGCCGGAGCTGAACAAAATGCTCCTGCTGGAGGACGATTTCGGCAGTCAGCTCAAAAAAGAACTCGCCGGCGCCAAAGAACTGAAAGCCGCCTGGGCGCTGCTGCCCGGCGAGGTGGAGCGGATGAAAGCCGTTTTCTTTGAAGTGCGCAACCGGATGGAGTGGAACGGGGTCAACAGCATTTTCGCCAGCACCGGCGTAAAAAAAGCCTGGGAGAAGCGCGCCGGAACCTCCGGTGATATCAATATTTGCCTGGTGAACCTGTTGCTGGAAGCGGGTCTGGAATCCACGCCCGTTCTGGCCAGCGAGCGGCGGCACGGCCGGGTGGATACGACCTACCCGTACATGCAGCAGTTCAATAAAGTAATTGCCCGGGTGGTGGCCGGCGGCCATACATATCACCTGGATGCCACGGATGACCAGACTCCCCCGCACCTTATCCCCTTTGAACTGCTCAATAC
>DATAGL010000082.1:0-5975 GCA_036263755.1 Chitinophagaceae bacterium
ATCAGCGCCGATGTACCGGGCATGGCGTTCATCCGCAGCCTGCGCCCGGTTACGTATACGGTAGACATCCAGGGGCTGAGGGCTTATTATAACAAAGGCCGCGAAGCCCTGGGAAATACCGCAGGCAGCGGAGAAGAAGAGCGGTTGGCTGCCGCCCTGCGGGAAGCGGAAGCCGCTGCAGGCAAAGTGGTGCACACCGGCTTTGTGGCCCAGGAGGTAGAGGAAGCGGCCCGGCAGCTGAAGTACCCCTTTAGCGGGGTGGACAAGCCGCAGAAAGAGGGAGGGCTTTACGGATTGCGGTACGCTGAATTCGTAGTGCCCCTGGTCCGGGCCGTGCAGGAGCTGGATGCCCGGACCGAAGAACTCAGCACACTGAAAGAGGAGCACCGGCAGCTCCGGGAAGCGCATGAAAAAATTCGTCTGGAGCTGGAGGAGTTGAAGCAGTGGGTCCGGGAAATAAGAGGAGGCATTACACCCGGTGGCGGTGCCGTCGCTTCCCGTGCGTACCTTGAGCCCGCCGCCCCGAACCCTGCGGACCGCAGCGTGTTGATCCGCTTCTACCTTCCGGATGGTCCCGGCAGCGGTCGGTTGGTACTGACCAACAGTAAAGGGCAGGCCGTTCAGTCGGTGGCGCTCACCGGCCGGGGTGCCGGCCAGGTAACGCTGCACACCGGGAAATTGCCCGCTGGAACCTATACCTGCAGCCTGTATGTGGGAGCGCAACGGGCAGACAGCCAGAAGCTCCTTCTGGTGCGGTAAAAGCCGGCATAAAAGGAAAAATAAAGCCCCCGGCTGTACCGGGGGCTTCACGGGGCCTGTGGCCCACAGTTTAATCCTCAGCGCTGCCGCCGGATGCAGCTTTCCGTCCCTGGTTGGAGGTACGGTCGGTGCTGCCGCCCTTGTCGTGGTCCCCCTGCCGCTTCAGGTCGGAACGCTCGGGATTGGGCTTCTGTTCGGAAGCGCCGGTGCTGATGCCTTTGGAATGTCCTTTATTGGCGTTGCTGCCGTTATTGCTCTGATTGGCTTTGTTGGGCATATGGTAGGTTTTAGAACCTACCAGCTGAAAATATGGTGCCATATTGCCGGCACTTACTCCAGTGCCTGGTACACCAGGTTCCGGATCTTCTGGGTCAGCTCCCCGTAATGCGCGTAGGGCATGATGTTGGTAAAAAACTGGATCACTAGGCCTTTTTCGGGGTCCACGGTATACTCGCTGCAATACGCCCCGCCCCAGGTATAAGCCCCGGGCGTAGCCAGGCCGCCGTAGCGGCTTTGCCCGGAGATCACCTGGAAGCCGAGCCCGAAGGGGTCCCTCCGGTCCCACACTTCGAGGGGACCGGTCTGGCTGCGGGTCATCTCCTCCACGGTACGCGGGGAAAGGATGCGCCGGTGGTTGAAGCGGCCGCCGTTGAGCAGCATCTGGCAGAACTTCGCGTAATCGAGGGCCGTGCCCACCATCCCGGCACCGGCCGAAAAATAGGTACGGGCGCCGGCCACCGGGTACAGCCGGAAGGTATCGGCAGGGTGAAGGGTAATGCTGTCGCCGGCCCGCTCTTTTTGGTACAGTTCCACCAGGCGGCCTCTCTTTTCCGCCGGCAGGTAAAAATAGGTATCGTTCATGCCCAGCGGACCGGTCACCCGCTCGCGCAGGGCCACATCCAGGGGCTGACCGGTGAGCACTTCAATGAGCCGGCCGATGACATCGGTATTTAACCCGTAGATAAACGCCGTTCCGGGATCGGCCACCAGCGGGCGGCGGGCCAGCCGGTTGATCACTGTTTCCAGCGTATCGGGAGCCATCGAACAGAGGTAGGGAATCCGGAACTCGGGCCGTCCTTCCAGGGGATGCCCGTAAGGGATACCGGCCGTGTGCGTCAGCAGCTGGCGGATGGTGATCTCGCTCTTCGCCGGGCGGGTCCGGTACGGGCCGCTGCCCGGGTGCAGCGTATCGTAACCCACCAGCACCTGCGGGTTTGCAAATGCGGGAATGTATTTACTTACCGGGTCGTCCAGCAGGAACGCCCCTTCCTCGTACAGCGTCATCAGGGCCACCGAGGCAATCGCCTTTGTCTGGGAAGCGATCCGGAAAATATCGGTGGTGGCGGCGGGCGTCTTCCGCTCGCGGTTGCTGTAGCCGAAGGCCTTATGGTACACGATCTGGCCGTGGCGGGCCACCAGCAGCACGAGGTTGGGCATCCGGCCGGCCCTGATGCCTTCCTCGATCCACCGGTCGAGCCGCTGCAGCCGCTCGGGCGAAAACCCTGCAGCTGCCGGGTTGCGGGTAACGGTCAGCTGCTGCGCGCCGGTACGGGCGGAAGGAGTCGCTTGTCCGTATGCGTGAGCCGCCAGGGCACAAAGGAAGAGGGAAAGAATCCATCGGTTCATAGAAAGGGAAGGTGGTTTTGCCTGAGGAAAAAGGGGTGGACCAGCCGCCGCGGGCACCCGCAGCTCCGGCAGCAATGTATTCAACTTTTTCCGATTCGGGAATGAAATTACCGTACGTTCTCCGCACCCTCATTCGCTGTGTAGGGCATACACCACTATCTGCTTTCGCACGGTGAAGCCCAGCTTTTCGTACAGCTTTACCGCCCCGTAATTATCGGGGTACACATGAAGGATCGGTATCCGCCCCTCCGCCCGGATCCGGGCCAGCTGGCTGCGGATGAGCCGGGCCGCATAGCCCTTTCCCGTGTGCCCCGGGTGGGTGCAGACGGCGCTGATCTCGGTATAGGGATCGGGCAGCAGGCGCTGGCCGGTCATGGCCACCAGCTCCGCTCCTTGGAAGATGCCTTCGTAGTGGCCGAAGTCGATGGTGCGCGGAAGAAAAGGCCCGGGGTTGGTACGCGCCGTCAGTTCGAGCATGGCCGGAACGTCCTTTTCTTCCAGGGGTACCAGCCCGCCGTCTTCTTCATTGAGGAGAACCGGTTCGCGGCAGATCATCTGGAACAGGTCTTTTTCCAGCACCAGCTTCCACCCGGAAGGAACGGTGATCCGTTCCGGGGTAAACAGGATGACCCGGCTGTCCGGGGGCAGTAACCCGTGCAGGGTCCGGAGCTCTGAAGGACTGTTCGTTTGGAGCCCGGCAAAAAAGCCGACGTCGCGGCGGATGTACCGGACCGGGCCGGTTCCGGTGGCAAAGGCCCGGTTGCCGGTGTTCAGGGCGTGCCAGATGGGGTTATCCAGTATTTCGTTCACGGGAGTGGCGCAGTTTGGTTTCCGGTGGCAAAGGTATTCACCCCGCCGGCAACAGCCCTCCGCATTCTTGCTTCTTTCCGGAAAAGCACCTCGCTAAGGTGCCGGTGCGGCCGCACGCTTTCCCGGCTGCCCGCCTTTTTTCACCTGCTCGTCGGCAAACCGGATGAACTGCGTCCAGTCGTACGGCAGCAGGTCGTGCCCGCCGCTGCGGATATGGTAGCGGATGTCCGCCCCTATGGGCTGCTCCGGGTCCGGCATTCCGGAAACGCCCAGTCCTTTCCGCCCGTACAGGGCATATACGGGTCCGGCGTGGAGGGCGCCCAGGAACTCTCCCTTGGGATCGGCCCACCGGTCTTCCACGGCGCTGGCCACGTACAGGGGGCGGGGCGCCAGCAGCGCCAGCAGGGTGTGCTGGTCCACCGGCAGCTGCTCCGGATGTCCGTTGTAGTTTTTATAGGCCGGCGCGAACCAGTGCGGGAAGGACCTGTTGATCCGTTCGATGGTTTCCCCGTACCAGCGGCGCGACAGCGCCGCGCCCCCTTCCCCCGATTCGTTGGCCACCACCGCGGCAAAGCGCGGATCGTTGGCCGCCGCCCAGAGCGCAGCCTTCCCGAGCCGCGAATGACCGGTGACGATCACGGCACCTGCATCCACGGAAGGATCGGTCTGCAGGTAATCCATCATGCGGCTGAGGCCCCAGGCCCAGGCCCCGATGGCGCTCCACCCCTCCGGCGGCACGCCGAGCGCGGTAGCGAGGGTAGTGCGGATCCCGGTTTTCCAGCCTTCGGGGTGATCAGGCTCCAGGTCGCCGTAATAGGCCGTCGCCAGTCCATAGCCCCGGGCGATGAGTTCCTCCACCGGCCAGCGGCGTGACTGGATCCCGCGCGAGGCTTCCGTGGCGCGGTGGTTCACCGCTTTGTAGTCTTTTATGCCGGCGATCCAGGAGGAGGCCAGATAGATCCCGGTATCGCCATGCACGGTCTGGTTGCCGGCGAAGTTCAGCCCGATAAACACAGGCACTTTTCCTTTGCTGTTTCGGGGCAGATAAAGGAGCAGCTCCATCCGGGCCACCGTATCCTCCGGGTGAAAGTACACGGTTACCTGCCGGCGAAGGGCGGTGCCGCCCAGCGCCCCCGAATCCACCGACCGGACAACAAAGCGGAGGCCTTCCGGCCGGCCGGGCATTTTTCCGTACACTTCGGAAGCAAACAGCTGCAACAGGTATGGCCGCTGCTTTTCCTCCCATTCACGGCGGGTGGTGATGCGCCGCCCGCCGGGCGCCACGAGCGGGTCCGGCAGCGTATAGGCAGGCATCTTCGCCTCGTCGTAATTGACGGCTTCTTCCTGCGCCGCGGCAGGAACGCCGCTCCACAGAAAAATGAGGATATGGCACCAGGCAAAAAATCGGTTACGCATATGGGTCAACGTTGTACTGGGTTATTGTATCACGGTTCAGTCCCGCTCAGGGCCGGATGATGGCAAAGCCCTGCAGCCGGTTCCGCTGGAAGGGCACGGCGAGCTCGCCGCCATTGATCTGCCGGGCCCGCTGAAAATCCAGGGTATTGCCGCCTTTCCAGAACACCAGGCCCTCATCCTCCGACGAGAACCCTTTCCCGTCCAGCACGGTGGTGGTGCTGTGGTTCCGGAACGGGTAGGCCGGGTTGTTGTACAGGAACAGGATCCGGTCGCCCAGGGGCAGGCAGGCATAGGAAAGCGCCGCCCGCAGCTCGGCCGTCTGCTCGCGGCTGATCCGGCCGCTCCAGCCCGAATCCTGCCCGGCCACCGGGAAATAGTGCAGGCTCAGGTCCCCGCGTTCAAAGGGCCGGCGGGCCGGCCCTTCCGTTCCGTTCCGGCTATAGCTCCCGGGGCGTGACCGCCCGGCCGTTCGGGCGCCGGAATGGTAACCCGGTGTGCTGTCCTCCTCCGCCGCTCCTTCTTCATCGGCCGCGTCCGGCACATAGGTCCGGCCGTATTCTTTCAGGTAAAGGAATCCTTTGGAGGGCACGGCGATAAAGTCCTGCTGGAAAAGATACTTCTCCCGGTACCGGTCCGTATACGGCGTTGTAAACCGGTAGGTGGTATCGCCCTCCAGCCGGCGTTCTGCCACGAGGTAGCGGGCAATGCGCACCTGCTTCACCGGGGCGGAACCCGTGTTGACCATCAGTCCGAGGATGGCCTCCTCCCCCGCCTCGTCAATCGACAGGCCCGTGTACTGCACCGCCGGCCCCTGCGGCTGGCGGATGGTATGGTGTACCACGCTGCTGTCGGCCAGCCGGAAATGCCAGAGCAGGTAGTGCGGGTTCCGGCGGGCGGGCGCCAGCATGAGCCAGTCGCCGTTATTGGTGAGCTTCAGCGGGCTGTTGTCGTAATATTCGGCGGCATAACCCGATTCCTCCCACTGCAGGAAGGGCTGGGCCACCCGGCCATCGGTATACACTTTCTGAAAAAGGAGGTTCCAGTCCCCGTCGTACAGCCGGGCGTGCACGTGCGGCGGCGCGTCCTCCACGGGCTCAAAGCCCAGCAGCAGGATCTTCGACCCGTCGGGTGAGCGGGCCAGCAGGAAGTCATCGGCCCCGAGCTTCGCAGGAAAATCCGAGATGGCCTGCGCTGCGGCTACGGGCCGGCCATCGGGCGTGAACCGCTCCACCGAAACGGTGAGTCGGGCTCCCCCGGCGTGCACCAGCAACCGGTCAAAGGCGCGGTGCCCCGCCAGCAGGTACTCTTTCACCACCGAAGGGGGGAGCGTATACCGGATGGCGCCCACCGGGTTCAGGCGGGTA
>DATAGL010000083.1:0-4181 GCA_036263755.1 Chitinophagaceae bacterium
GGAGAAAAACCAACCGATCCGAATCCAGAAAAACCGCCATCCGACGATCCAGAAAAACAAATTGATCCAACTGTCCTGAAAACCGTATCCAAGATCCGAAAAAAAGCCAAACGTCCAATTATCCAAAGAACCACTGTCCAATTATCCAAGAAAACCAACAATCCAATATCAGTCAACTTCTACTTTTTTTCCATCATCCTTTGCATGCCAGGCGTCCGTTATTCCCGTGAACCACGACATTGAAGCAATCAAACGCCTTATATAGAGAGCCGCTCTTTTGAGCGGCTTTTTTCATTTGTATACCTTTGGTTTGGTAGTATTGGTAGTAATAGTAGTATTGGTAGTATTTGGGGACACTGGAAGTTTTGGGTACGCACCTTTTCCAGCGAAAGTCCTGCCCCGCTGCTCTTTCTTTTTTTTCCGCTGCGCTTCCGCTTATCATTGGCTTTATCCTGCGGCCTCTTTATCCGGAAGATATATGCACATTGCACATTGAATATTGAATATTGCTCGTTTCCCTACTTTTCAACCAATCAACGGATCAACTATTCAACTTCCCCCGTACCTCCTACCCTTCCCTAAGGTCTTTTCCTCAATCCCGGAAATCGTCCGGTTCGCCGCTCCCGGTCCATCCAAGCCCGCGCTATCTTGGCACATCCTCTTTGTATGAAAAACCGAATCCTGCTCAGCGCCCTGGCGGCGCTGCTGTTCCTCCACGCACCGGCCCAGAAAGACACCTGTAAAATCGGGCTGTACATCAATGCCCTGTACGATTATAAAATGGACGACAAAAGCTTCATGGCCGATTTCTGGCTGTGGACCATCTACCGCAACGACAGCCTTCGTTTCGAGAACGGGCTCGAAGTACGGAATGCAAAGTCCGCCGAGTTCACCCATTATGAAGAAGAGCAGCAGGGCGCGCTCATCTGGTCCACCCAGAAGGGGAAAGCAGAGCTGATGCACCAGTGGGACGTTTCCTGCTTCCCGTTCGACGAGCAGAAGATGCGGATCGAGATCGAGGATGCCCAGTACGATGCCACGCAGCTGGTCTATATAGCGGATACGGTCAACTCGAAGATCGGCGATGTATCGGGCAACAACGAATGGATCCTTCAATCGTTCCGGGTGCGGGATTCCATCCAGACCTACCAAACCACGTACGGCAACCCGAAGCTCGAAGGCACTTCCTCCTACCCGAAGATCGTGGCCGAGATCACGCTGCGCCGCGCTTCTTCCTGGCTCCTGCTGACCAAGATGCTGACGGGGGCTTACGTGGCCTTCCTTATTTCCTGCCTTGTCTTCTTCCTGTCGAGCGCCAACCAGGACTCCCGCTTCGGGCTCTGCGTGGGCGGTCTGTTCGCCGCCATCGGGAACAAGTACATCGTGGAAAGCATGATCTCCACCTCCACGTCCAATACGCTGATGGACAACGTGCACAACCTCACCTTCCTGTTTATCCTGCTCATCGTGCTGATCACGATGATCACCCTCAACCTGTATGAATCAGGCAACGAACGGAAAGTGGCCCTGTCGCGGAAGATCGACCGGTACGCCTTTTTCAGCGTCATCACCCTGTTCGCCGTCTGCAACTTCTTCCTGATCCTTTCGGCAAGCCGCTGACGGAGCAACCGGTCCTTTGCCGGAAACGGACCGCTGCTGCTGCACCACCACCCGGTGCCCGGGTCAAAGGGAACGGTCCAGGTAATTCATCAGGGCATCGATCTGCTCATTGGTCAGCTGCGGGAAGGCCGGCATGATCTGGCCGTTGTACTGCTTTTGCAGGGCCACCGTGTAGGGGTCGGTGGGGATGTAAGCAGCAGGGTTATGAATCCATTTGTACAGGTTTTCGCGCTCTGTCCAGGGACCGCGCCCGGTAACGCCGGCCAGTGCGGGGCCCGTCAGGTTCTTGTTGATGGCATGACAGCTCTGGCAGTTTTGCTGGAAGATCTTTTTCCCGTCCGGCCCGTTTGCCGGCGGGGTATAGGCAGCAGGAGCCGGCTGGGCCGCAGGGGGCGGCAGGGGCGCTTCGGCCGGGGAAGGAGCACCGGACCTCAAGGACTGAAGAAAGAGGAAAAGAAGCAGGCCGATGAGCACGATCAGACCTGCGATTGCGGGGTATTTGATCTGGTTCATGCGGCAAACCTACCGGCGTGTCCTGCTTCCCCGTCCTGATATCAATCAGTTCCCGGAATGGGTTATTTCCTTATATTTTGCTCCGGATTTCCGGCGGGCAGCGGGTTGTTCCGGGTGCCGCAACCACTGGAAGCAGGCAGGACCCCGGGCCCGTGCCCCGGTCATTTTGCCGGTCCGGGTTCCGTCCTTCGTCCATTGCCCGCCGCCCGGAAGGGGCGGTCAGCCGTATAATTTCCTGTCTTTTCCCTCACGGGTCCGGCTTCCGGCCGGTACCGGGATCCCACATGTCAAAGAACGTTGTTTCCGCTGCCCGGGAGCGGGGCACCGGGTACGTCTTCCGGCGCCCGGCTGGCCCCTTCCCGGCAGCTACCGGTACCACAAACCTAGGCGGAAAGGGCGCGAAGGCCCTTTTATTTGGGACGGGCTCCCCGGAAAGTTGGGATGGGCTTCGGGAAAACCGGGGATAAAGGACACCTCTGCCCCGGTTTTTCCTCATTGCTTCCTCTTTGCTTCCCCGAAACCGCCTCATTGGCTCCCCGGATGGCCCCGGAATCCGGGGAACCAATGAGGAACGACCCGGAAGGAAACGAGCGGGCAATGCGGCGGACTGTCGAAGATAGGAGGAGGTACAAGCGGTGAAGGATCCGGGAAAATGACCGGCGGCCGGGTAACCGGTGCCCGGATCCCGGCCGGGCCCAAAAACGCATCGGGCCGCAGCCGCTTTTTTCCAAAGCAGCCGGCGACCGAACGGGCAAAGCCCTCTTTCCCAGTTGAACCACCAGTCGGTTACCGGACATGCTGCCTGCAGCACGTATACCGGAAGTACACCCAGGCACCATCGCTCCGCCCTGCTCGCAGCTTGCAGCTTGTAGCTCGTAGCTCCCTTACTTCAGTATCTCCCGCGCGATCACCACTTTCTGGATCTCCGAAGTGCCTTCGCCAATGGTGCAGAGCTTCGCGTCGCGGTAATGCTTTTCCACGGGGAAGTCTTTGGTATACCCGTAACCGCCGAATACCTGTACGGCCTCGTTGGCCACCTTCACCGCCACTTCGCTGGCGTAGTATTTGGCCATCGCTGCCACTTTGGTCACCGCTTCGCCGCGTCCCTTGAGGTCGCAGGCCTCGAGGGTGAGCAGTTCGGCGGCCGCGATCTCCGTGGCCATGTCGGCCAGCTTGAACGAGATGCCCTGAAAAGAAGCGATGGGCTTGTCGAACTGGTGGCGTTCCTGCGCGTATTGCAGGGCGGCTTCGTAAGCGCCTTTGGCTATGCCCAGGGAAAGCGATGCAATGGAGATCCGGCCGCCGTCCAGCACTTTCAGGGATTGCCGGAAGCCGTCACCCACCTCGCCGAGGCGGTTGGTGTCGGGGATCACACAGTTTTCAAAAATCATCTCGGCCGTTTCCGAGGCACGCATGCCCAGCTTGTTTTCTTTTTTGCCGCCGCTGAAGCCCGGAGTGCCGCGTTCCACGATAAAGGCTGTTGCGTTGTTCTTGGCGCGGGGTTCCCCGGTGCGGCAGATCACCACCGCCACATCACCGGTGCGCCCGTGCGTGATCCAGTTCTTCGTGCCGTTGAGCACCCATTGGTCGCCCTCGCGCACCGCTGTGCATTTCATATTGCCTGCGTCGGAGCCGGTATTGGGCTCAGTCAGGCCCCAGGCGCCGATCCACTCGGCGGTGGCCAGCTTCGGCAGGCAGCGCTGCTTCTGCTCTTCGTTGCCGAAGGCGAGGATGTGCCCCGTGCACAGCGAGTTGTGCGCCGCCACGCTGAGGCCGATGGATCCGTCCACCTTGGCAATTTCTTCAATAATGGCTTTGTATTCAAAATAGGAAAGGCCGGCGCCGCCGTATTGCTCGGGCACCAGCACGCCCATCAGGCCGAGGGTACCCATCTCCTTGAACAACTGTACGGGGAATTCCTGGGATTCGTCCCATTCCATGACATGAGGGAGGATGTGCTGCCGGGCAAAATCACGGGCCACGCCCGCCACCTGCAGCGTTACTTCATTTGGTTGAAAATTCATAATAAGCAATCGTTAAGGGCACAA
>DATAGL010000084.1:0-3231 GCA_036263755.1 Chitinophagaceae bacterium
TTTTCAGATGTATAAACAAGCATCTTCCCCCTATTGTCACATGAAACCGTTGGAACTGCTATTGCCGGTTACTCCATTTTAAAATCGAACAGCATCAGCTGCAGCTGCCGGGTGAAAAATTCATCGGAAAGTTAGGCGGGCAGCCTGCTTTGTTTTAGGGATGGACCTACTAGTTTTCATTGCTGTAAAGCTCCTCGCTTTTGCGTGAAGGATCGCTGTTAGATAACAATCCGGAGAAGAAAAAACCCTGATAACTCATTGATTATCAGGGTTTTAGCGGAGAGAGAGGGATTCGAACCCCCGGAGGTTTTACCCTCAACGGTTTTCAAGACCGCCGCAATCGACCGCTCTGCCATCTCTCCTCGGCAAAAATAGGCGCCGGGAGATAACGAACAAAATGATTTTCAATTGGATTGCTTTTACCCGGGCAGTTCTTTCTCGCGGATCTGCACCAGGTCGGCCATATCGATCTGCATCGGCAGAAGACCGATCTTTACCACGGCTCTTTTTCCGCGGATCTCCAGCACCTCTCCCACCTGCAGGTTGCGCTTCATCTTTACCTTGTCCCCTACACGGATTTCTCCGCCGACTTCCTCGAATTTGGAATCCAGCTGCTTTTGCTTTTTACTGGCCACCTTCTGGTCGTTCTTCTTGAACAGCAAAGCCGCCATCTCCCGGATCACGGCATTCTTGTCTTCAGCCTTTTTCCAGTCCAGCACCATCTGGCGGAGCTTGCGCTCCATGTCTTTCAGGTAGGTGAGCCGCTCTTCCGTGATCTTGTTCTGCTGCTTCAGCACCTCCACCTGCTGGCGGTGCCGCTCGCGGTCCATCACCACTTCCATTTCCTTCTTCAGGCGCTCGTTTTCCTTCAGCAGCTTTTGCAGGTCCCGCTCCTTTTCCTGCACTTTGCGGAGGTCCTGCTCCGTACGGTTCAGGAGCTTGTCCAGGGAAACATGGTCTTCATCCACGAGCTGGCGGGCGCGGTCGATCAGCCGCTGGTCCAGGCCGATCCGCTGGGCAATCGCGAATGTATAGGATGACCCGGGCTTGCCGACGATCAGCTTGTACATCGGCAGCAGGTTCTTTTCATCGAAGGCCATGGCGCCGTTGAGGATGCCCGCCGTTTTATTGGCCATCACCTTCAGGTTGAGGTAGTGGGTGGTCACGATGCCCATGGCATGCTTCCGGGCCAGCTCTTCGAGGATCACTTCCGCGAAGGCGCCACCCAGGTTCGGGTCGGAACCGCTGCCCAGTTCATCAATAAAAAACAAGGTTTTACCGCTGGCGTTTTCCATGAAATGCTTCATCGAAAGCAGGTGGCTGCTGTAGGTTGAAAGCTCGAACTCTAAGCTCTGCGTATCGCCGATGTGAATGAGCAGCTGCTTGAAAATGCCGAATTCGGAACCCGGGTGCACCGGCACCAGGAGCCCGCTCTGTACCATCATCTGCAGCAGTCCCACCGTTTTCATGGTCACGGTTTTACCCCCGGCATTGGGTCCCGAGATCACCAGGATGCGGTTCTTTTCATCGAGGGTCAGGTCTACAGGAATGGTCTTTTTGCCGGACCGGCTGTTGTACAGCAACAGCAGGGGGTGACAGGCACCGATCAGGTGCACACGGGCCTTGTCGGCCACTGTGGGGTATTCGGCCCCGAGGTCGATGCCGAATGCCGCTTTCGCCCGGATAAAATCATATTCCCCTACGATTGCATGATAGGTTGTCAGTAGGGGTGCGTAAGAGGACAGACGCCGGGTTAGCTCACGCAGGATGCGGTATACTTCTTTTTTTTCCGCACTTTCCAGTTCGTAGATCTGGTTATTCAGTTCGATGGTTTCTTCCGGCTCGATGAAGGCGGTTTTCCGGCTGTCGCTTTCCCCGTGCAAAATGCCTTTCACGGTCCGCTTCTGCTCGGCAAAGATCGCCACTACCCGCCGGCCGTTCATAAAGCTTTCTTCAATGTCGGCGAGGTATCCCTGCTTGTTCAGCTTTGAAATGATCCGGTCAAATACGCGCCGGAGTTCGTTGCGCCGGCGGTACAGGCTCATGCGGATCGATTGGAGCTCTTCGGAGGCCGTATCCTTTACGTTGCCTGTTTCATCAATTACCTCGTCGATGAGCTGCAGGATCTTTTTTTCATAGTAGGTGCCTTCGATCACCAGGGCCAAACCACTGTACGCGGTACGCCGCTCCGCATCAAACCACCGGAAGATGGCCTCCAGGCTCTGGGCCAGCTTGCGCAGCCCGACCAGCTGTTCACCGTTCAGCACGGCCCCTTCAATGCCCAGCAGCTTCAGCTCGCGGGCCAGGTTCAGGGTATGTTCGTTCGGGAAATAGATACCGTTCTGCAGCAGCTGCTTGAATTCATGAGACTGCTTCAGTTCGCGTTCGATAAATTCCTTACGGGTATGGATGCGCAACTCGGCTGCCTTTTCCTTGGCATATTCGAGCCGGCACTTTTCCAGAAGCAGCGATTTAATTTTGTCGAATTCCAGTTGAACCGCCGCCGATTCAGGATATAATTTCATGTAAGTTTCTCCAGTAAAAAGGGCAAAGGTACAAGACGGCGGTTACTCTTAACAAAGTGCAAAAAACCCTCCCAACCTTGTGTTAAAACGGATTTTCCTTATTTTCCGCCTGTAAATACCATGAACTTTGCAGCACAAACATCAGTAATGAAAAAGTGGGCGATCGCCATGATGGTACTGGCCGGCTTCACTGCCTGCACTACGGAGAATAAATACACGATGATGAGCAATGCATTAACGAATGTTCCAGCAGAAAAAGTAGATACAGCCACTTTCGGTACGGGATGCTTCTGGTGTACCGAAGCTATTTTCGAGGAATTGAACGGTGTGCTGAAAGTTACTTCCGGCTATTCCGGCGGAAAGGTGGAAAACCCTACCTACCAGGCAGTCACTACCGGGGAAACGGGCCATGCCGAATGCGTACAGATCCAGTACGAGCCGGAAAAGATTTCCTACGATGAGCTGCTGGAGGTATTCTGGCAGGTACACGACCCTACCACCCTCAACCGGCAGGGTGCTGATGTAGGCACTCAGTACCGAAGTGTCGTCTTTTACCACAACGAGGATCAAAAGGCGAAAGTGGAACACTACAAAACAGAGCTGAACAGGAACGGCGCCTTTTCAAAGCCGATTGTTACCGAAATCGCCCCTGCCGCCCGCTTCTACCCAGCCGAAAACTACCACCAGGAATATTACGCCAACAACA
>DATAGL010000085.1:0-4076 GCA_036263755.1 Chitinophagaceae bacterium
TCGAGTCCCTCCATCCGCACGTTTCAGTTGATCGGTTGATCAGTTGAAAAGTTGACTCGGACGGCATCTCCCTCAGGCTTCCCCCCTTTTCAACTTATCAACGGATCAACTGTTCAACTTCCCAAAGGACAACTCTTCAAACTTAAACATGGCAACAGTAACGCTACAAGAAGTCGCCCCCCTGCACCGTCACCTCAATGTGACCATTCATAAAGAAGACTACCTCCCTTCTTTTGAGAAGGCCCTGAAAGAATACAGCAAGAAGGCCAATATCCCCGGATTCCGCAAAGGCATGGTTCCGGCCGGTCTCATCCGCAAAATGTACGGCAACTCCCTGTTCGTGGATGAAGTGCTGCGCTCCGTGGATAAGGAGGTGGTACAATACCTCGAGACCGAAAAGCTCGACATCTTCGCCCAGCCCCTGCCCGTGGACATGAACCTCGGCCAGCTGGACGTGAACAACCCCAACAACTACAGCTTCACCTTTGAAGTGGGCATGAAGCCTGAATTCACCCTGCCTGACCTCGGCCAGGCTTCCGTAAAGCGCTACGCCATCGACATTTCCGATGAAATGCTGAACGATGAAGTAGAGCGCCTGACGGTACGCTATGGCAACATGACCGAGCCCGAGGAAGTGACCGGCGACGATAACGTGCTGAACGTCACCTTCGTGGAAATTGATGAGCAGGGCGCGGAAGTACCGGGCGGTATCCGTAAGGACAATTCCCTGCTGGTAAAATACTTCAGCGAGTCGCTGCGCCCCCAGCTGATCGGCAAGAAAAAGGACGATACCGTAGAGATCAGCCTTGACGAGGCCTTTGGCGAAAAAGAGCGGGAGTGGATCGTGAACGACCTGGGCCTCGACAGCGCCTCCGGCCGCCGGTTCCGCCTGCTGATCACCAAAGTGGGCCTCGTAGAGCGCAAGGAGCTGAACGAAGAATTCTTTAACCAGCTGTTTCCGAACCAGGACATCAAAACGGAAGAAGATTTCCGCCGGAAAGTCCGTTCCGACCTTGAGAACCAGTGGGCTTCGGAATCGCGTAACCAGCTCCACCACCAGCTGTACCATGTACTGCTGGAAGGCACGCAGATCGAGTTCCCAGCCGAGTTCCTGAAGCGCTGGCTGCGCACGCAGGGCCAGGAAGGCCAGCAGAAAACGGAAGCCGAAGTCGAAGCCGAGTTCCCCGCCTTCCTCAACCAGCTGAAATGGTCGCTCATTACCGAAAAGCTGATCCGCGACAACGACATCCAGGTACAGCAGGACGATATCCGCCAGTTTGCCAAGCAGCAGCTGCTCGGCTATATGGGCATGAACGCCCTCGATGAAGAGCAGGACTGGGTACGCGATTACATCGACCGGATGATGAAGGACCGCAAATACGTGGAGGACGCCTACAACCGCCTGCAAACCCAGAAGCTGTTCGAATGGGCGGAAACCCAGGTTAACCCTGCCGAAACCCGTATCAGCCGCGAGGAATTCGTGAAGATGAACGAAGCCCACCAGCACGCGCACCATTAATCGACAGCACGATCTTATATAAACAAAGAGAACCGGAAATCCGGTTCTTTTTTTTTGTCCTTACCACAAGGGCTCCTTTCCCTTTCCCCCGGGTGCTTCCGGCTTTCCGTCAAAATGTCGGCTTTTGGCCCGGGCGCGGTATTTGATACGCATC
Source organism: Chitinophagaceae bacterium (assembly GCA_036263755.1). GTDB lineage: Bacteria > Bacteroidota > Bacteroidia > Chitinophagales > Chitinophagaceae > Flavisolibacter. The sequence continues at coordinate 1,674 of DATAGL010000085.1, forward strand.
AAACACTTAAATTGCTTACCAATAATTCTAGACGATATGAGTTTTCCCTCCGAATTTGAAAAATATGCCGTGAAGCACCGCGGCATGTCCAGCAATACCCTGGATAGCTACGGTAAATACATGGTCACCGCGCTGACGGCCAACGTGATCGAGGAACGCCCGATGAATGTAGCCGTGATGGACGTATACAGCCGCCTGATGATGGACCGGATCATCTTCCTTGGTTACCCGATCAACGACGAAGTGGCCAACATCGTCACCGCCCAGCTCCTGTTCCTCGACTCCACCGACCGCACCCGCGATATCAACATGTACATCAATTCGCCCGGCGGCTCCGTATATGCCGGCCTCGGCGTTTACGATACGATGCAGTATGTCAGCCCCGATGTGGCCACCATCTGCATCGGTGTGGCAGCCTCCATGAGCAGCGTGCTGCTTGCAGCCGGCACCAAGAACAAGCGGGCCGCGCTGAAGCACAGCCGCATCATGATGCACCAGCCCAGCGGCGCCATCGGCGGACAGGCCACCGACATCGAGATCACCGTGCGCGAGATCAAGAAGCTCAAAAAGGAGCTGTACGAGATCATCTGCAACCACTCCAACGGCAAAACGCCCGAGCAGGTGGAAAAAGACTTCGACCGCGATTACTGGCTGACGGCCCTGGAAGCAAAGGAGTACGGCCTGGTGGACGAAGTGCTGCTGGTGAACCCCCGCAAAGAAAAGAAAGACGATAAAAAGTAAACCGCATAAAAAGATTACAAGATGAGCTTACAAGATTTACTGCGCAACCAGTGGCCGGTGATGCAGCCTCAGCCGAATCCCGAAGAGCCGGAAACCGACCCGGAAGAAAAGGAAGAACGGGCCATTATCGATACCTCCATGCTGTACAAGCGCCTCGAGCGCTATTTTTTCGACTCCCGGATCATCCAGCTCTGGGGCCCGGTGGACGATAAATCCGCCAAGGACGTGGTCACCAAGATGCTGCTCCTGGAAGCGGACAACCCCGGCAAGGAAATCAAGTTCTATATCAGCTCGCCCGGTGGCGTGGTCACCAGCGGTATGGTCATTTACGACACGATGCAGATGATCAAGTCGCCCGTATCCACCATCTGCATGGGCCTGGCCGCCTCCATGGGCTCCATCCTGCTCTCCGGCGGCGAAAAAGGCAAACGCTTTATTTTCCCCCACGGCGAGGTGATGATCCACCAGCCTTCGCTGGGCGGACACATCCAGGGCGTGAGTGCCGATATGGAGATCCATGCCGAGCAGATCCTGCGGACGAAAGAACTCGGCGCCCGGATCCTGGCCGAAAACTGCGGTCAGTCGATCGAACGGGTGAAGAAAGACTTCGAGCGCGACTACTGGATGGACGCTCAAAAGTCGCTGGAATACGGCATTGTGGACGCTATTATCGATAAAATGTACTGATCTGCCGAAAGAGTTTCCTAAAAAATGGAAAAACCGTTGCCAGCCAGCGGTTTTTTTTATTTTTGCAGACTGCAACATGCAGCGTTCATCGAAATTCAAGTTTCTTATCTAATATCCAGTAGGGAAGTAATGGCAAAAAACATATTACATTGTTCGTTCTGCGGCCGCAGCCGGGATGAGGTTAAAATCCTGATTGCCGGGCAGGAAGGGCATATCTGTGAAAACTGTGTGGAGCACGCCCGGGAGATCATCGACCAGGAGCTGATGGTGCGCGACGAGAAGTCGTCGAGCACGTTCAAGCTGACGGTGAAGAAGCCCATGGAAATGAAAAAATTCCTGGATGAATACGTCATCGGGCAGGATGAAGCCAAAAAAGTGCTCTCCGTAGCCGTTTACAACCACTATAAACGTCTTCAGTACAAGTCCGAAAATACCGGCGGCGATATTGACATTGAAAAAAGCAATATCGTTATGGTCGGGGAAACCGGTACCGGTAAGACCCTGCTGGCCAAAACAATCGCCAAACTGCTGAACGTTCCCTTTACCATCGTGGATGCCACCGTGTTTACCGAAGCCGGTTACGTGGGCGAAGACGTGGAAAGCATTCTCACCCGCCTCCTCCAGGTCTGCAATTATGACGTACCTGCTGCCGAGCGCGGCATCGTATATATTGATGAGATCGATAAGATCGCGCGCAAGGGCGACAATCCCTCCATCACCCGCGATGTAAGCGGCGAAGGCGTACAGCAGGGCATGCTGAAGCTCCTGGAAGGTACCGACGTGCTCGTGCCCCCGCAGGGCGGCCGCAAGCACCCCGAGCAGAAGCTCATCAAGATCAATACACAGAATATCCTCTTCATCTGCGGCGGCGCCTTCGACGGCATCGACAAGATCATTGCCCGCCGTGTACAGACCAATACCATCGGCTTCAACGTGGACAAGCTCGTGCAGGAGAACATGAAAAAGAACCTGCTT
>DATAGL010000086.1:0-2829 GCA_036263755.1 Chitinophagaceae bacterium
ATCCTGGAACTCACCGACCCGCTGGATCCTTCCTTTAAATACGGGAGCCTGTACGATACCGTGCGCCTCGGATCGTACCAGCTGCGGCTCCAGGCCACGGCGGCCCGCTATTTCCCGGCCGGCAAGAACGGGGTAGTGAAAACGGGCATCCAGGGCGGGTTGCTCCAGGGAAGCAGCCTGTTCCGCAACGAGCTGTTCCAGATCGGGGGGTACCGCACCCTGCGGGGGTTTGATGAGGAAAGCCAGTTCGTATCGCATTATGCCATCGGAACGCTGGAATACCGGTACCTCTTTGGCATAAACTCCTTTTTCTTTGCCTTTTTCGACGGGGGGCTGGGCCGCCATGCCACCGAAGCAGTTAAGGGTCATCAATACCTGGGCACGGGGCTGGGGCTGGCGCTGGAGACCAAGGCAGGTATCTTCAACCTGGCCTGGGCCATCGGCAAGCGCGACGATGCCGCGCTGAACCTGCGGGGCTCCAAGGTGCACCTCGGTTTTGTCAATTATTTTTAAGCGGTTGGGAGCAGGATGATATTTTTGTGCGGCAAAGCGGGAACCCGCTGGGGTTTAAAGTATGGAGTTGAAGGTTTAAGGTGGCTTCCGGAAGAGTCGGAAGCGCCGGACCGCAACCGCAACCTTAAACCTTCACCTTTAAACCTTAAACTCTTCCGGGCACGTGCGGCTGATCCTATCAATACTCTTCCTGTTTCTGACCGGTGCCGGCTGGGCACAGACCGGGGCGGATACGCTGGCCCGGACCGACACGGCCCGGCGCGCGGATACTGTACGGTTGGATACCGTGCCGCGGGTGGATTCGGCTGCCCTCAGGGCCGCCCTGCGGGCAGACAGCATTCGCCAGGTAACCGGCCGGCAGGTGGCGGCGTTCCTGCGCGGCCTGGATACGGCCCGCTTCACGAAGCATCCTTATTACCGGTTCAACAATCCCGCCCGCTTCATTGCTCCCCGGTTCCAGTGGCAGGGCAAGGACGCGCTGTTTTACTGCCTGGTGGCCCTGGTGCTGTACTTTGCCCTCCTGCGCAGCGGCTTTACCCGGTACCTGCAGGACCTGTTCCGCCTCTTTACCCGCACCACAATGAAGCAGCGGCAGATCCGGGAGACCCTGCTGGCGAGTCCTCTGCCGTCCCTTTTATTTAATATCCTGTTCGTACTCAGCGGAGCGCTGTTCATTACCCTGGTGCTTCAGCATTATACGCTGGGCAGGGGGCTGGGGTTCTGGATGCTTTACCTGTATTCCATTGCGGGGCTGGCGGCCATGTATACCGTTAAATTCCTCAGTCTCAAGTTCATGGGCTGGGTATTCAATTTGGCCGAGGCCACCGAGGCCTACCTGTTCATTGTATTCACCACCAACAAGATTGTGGGGATCCTCCTGCTGCCCTTTTCCCTCGTGCTGGCTTTTACAGCCGGATCGGTGTACCAGGCGGGGTTTGTGCTCAGCCTGGTGCTGGTGGGCGGACTGTTCCTCTACCGCTTTTTCCTGGCTTATGTTTCGGTGTACCGGCTGGTGCGGATCGATCTTTTCCATTTCGTATTGTATCTGCTTGCCATGGAAATCACGCCCCTGCTGCTGATTAACAAAGTGTTGGTTCAATTCTTTGCTAATTCTTATTAACTTTGCCCAAATTTTGCCGAACCACATGGTAAAAAACGGGAAGGCCGGAGATCCGGCTGCCAACAAAAAAAAGATCCTGATTACCCAACCGAGGCCGGAAAGCGATAAATCGCCCTATTTTGAGCTGGGCAGGAAATACGATGTTCAGCTTGAGTTCCAGCCTTTTATCCGGCTGGAAGGAATTCCTGCCAAGGACTTCCGGAAGCAGAAGATCGATATTGCCACGCATACGGGTGTGATCTTCACCAGCCGCAACGCCATCGACCATTTTTTCCGGATGTGCGAAGAAATGAAGGTGAGCGTATCCCAGGATACGAAATACTTCTGTATCACCGAGGCCGTAGCCCTTTACCTCCAGAAATTCATCCTGTACCGCAAGCGCAAGGTGTTTTACGGCGCCGACGGCTCCAATAAGAGCCTGTTCGACGTCATCAACAAGCACAAGGGCGCCGAGAAATTCCTGTATGTGTGCTCGGAAAACCAGCAGGACAGCGAAATCACCGGCTGGCTGAAGACCAACAGCTGCGATTTTTCCCTGGCGTTCATGTACCGTACCCAGAGCTGCGACGTGAAGGACCTGCTGACGGAGCAGGAGTACGATGTCATCTGCTTTTTTACGCCCAGCGGGGTAAAAAGCCTGTTTGACAACCTGCCCGACTTCAAGCAGAACGGTACCGTGGTCGGCGCTTTCGGCAACAATACCTCCAAGGCGGTGGAAGAGGCAGGCCTGACGCTCAGCATCAAGGCACCGATGCCCCAGACCCCTTCGATGGTGGCGGCGCTGGAACAATTTCTCCAGGCGGAAGCAAAAAAGAAATAAAAAGAAAAAGCATATCACGGAAAAGGGCGCACCGGCGCCCTTTTTTCATGCAGGTGCAGGAAATGGTACATATAGGTTACGAATTGAGGGATTGCGGTGACCACCTGTAGGAAGCCACAGGTACGGGTGAAAAATCCCCGGAAGGCCAGGGTGAAAACTACGTGGAAGGACAGCCGAAAGGGGCGGGACGGATGGCTGAAACCCTTGAAAACACTAAAAAACTTTAAAAAAAGTACAATAATTAACAAGAGCGCCCGTTTGAAATGATGGGTCCAAAAATAATTTTGGGTTCTTGGAAATGAGAAAAATTAATTTTAACCTTGTACCGCAGTTTATCACGAAACGCTATTTTTGCCCAATACCCTTGTGTATGAAA
>DATAGL010000087.1:0-2066 GCA_036263755.1 Chitinophagaceae bacterium
CCATTGGCCGCTGGATGAGGAGCAGGGCAATAAGGTCTCGGAACTGGTCGAAGGCCGGTCCGCCACCGTGGACCATCCCCTCTGGATCCGCAATGAACACAGCAACTGGCGCCTGACGTCCCGGTTCACCGTAGCCGGCCCGGCCAGCGTGGCCTTCAATCCCGGCTCCGAAGAAGTGTACATCGTGGCCAACGATTCCCTGTTCACCTATTCCGTTCCCCGGAACACCGTGCGCAGCCAGGCCCACCTTTCCGGAACACTCGGCCTGCTGCCCGGCAACCAGTCGCTGTATCACCCCCGGACCGGGCGCCTGTATAACCTCTATGTCGACCAGCAGCTGGTAAGCGAATACGACTTCCGCACGAACCGGTGGAGCCGCAACTATGAGCCGGGGCCCATCACGGATTACTGGCAATACAATAAGGTGTACGTGCCGTTCGACTCTTCTCTCTATATCATCGGCGGCTACGGGCATTTCCGGTACAAGAACAAAGTGCAGCGCTATCATTTGCCCAGCGGTAAATGGTCGGAAGTAACAGTGACGGGTGACCGCCTGACCCCCCGGTACCTGTCGGCCCTGGGGATGAATGCTGCCGGCGATACGGCCTGGCTGCTCGGCGGGTACGGAAGCGCCAGCGGCGAACAGATCGTCAACCCGCGGAACCTGTACGACCTTGTGGCCTTCGATATCCGGCGCCGCACGTTCAAAAAAATGTTCGAGCTCCGGCCATCCAAGGAAGGCATCGCTTTCGGCAACTCGCTGGTACTGGATCCCCTCGGCCGCAGCTTTTATGCGCTGGCCTACCCGAACGACAAGTACAGCTCGCAGCTCCAGCTCATCCGGGGTTCGCTGGCACAGCCGGGCACCGAGGTGCTGGGCAAGGCCCTGCCGTATTCCTTTCATGATATCCATTCTTTTGCCGATCTCTATTATGGCGCGGCCTCCCGCCGGTTTGTAGCCGTGGTGCTGAACCGGACGGAAACCGCAACCTCCGTCTCGCTGTATACCCTGGCCAGTCCACCTGTACCCGCCGCTCCGCCGGTACAGGACCCGGCCTCCCCGGATCGTACGCTTTTCTGGACCGGCGCCTTGCTGCTGGCCGCGGCGGCCGGTTTCTTCGGGTACCGGTACTACCGGCGCCGGAAAAAGACCGCAGCGCCCTTCCCGGCCGGAACTGATGCGTCAGCCGCCCCGCGCCTGCAGCCGGTAACCGTGCCCGAGGTGCTGGCCGAAAGCCCGCCCGTGCAAACGGTGTACCTTTTCGGCGACCTGCAGCTGTTCGACCGGGAAGGGGAGGAGATCACCCGGTACCTGACGCCGCTGCTGAAAGAGCTGTTCCTCCTCATCCTGCTGCACACCCTGCGCAAGGGTACCGGCATTACTTCCGAAAAGCTGAACGAGATCCTTTGGTTCGAAAAGGATGAAAAAAGCGCCCGCAACAACCGGTCGGTCAATATCGCCAAGCTGAAAAACGTGCTGGACCGGATGGGAGGTCTGCAGATTGAAAAGGCGGCCGGCTACTGGCGGGCCGATATCGACAGCACACAGGTGGAGGTCGATTACCTGACCTACCTGCAGATCGTAAAGAATAAGGCGGCCCTGAGCAAGGAAAAGATCAGCGCCCTGGCCCGCATCACCCGGCGCGGAAGCTTCCTGGCCAATACCGAGTATGCCTGGCTGGATGCCTTCAAATCCGACATTTCCAACGACATCATCGATACCTACCTCCGGTTTGCCCATGGCCAGCCGGTTTCCGACGATCCCGAATTCCAGATCCACCTCGCCAACTACATCGGCTATTTCGACCCGGTGAACGAAGAAGCCATGCGGATCAAGTGCAGGGCGTATGCCTACCTCGGGAAGCACTCCCTGGCCAAAAGCACGTTCGAAAACTTTACACGGGAATACCGGGCCATTTACGGGGAGGATTTCAACCGCGATTTACAGGAAGTGCTGGTCTGAGTTCCCGGGCAAGCCGTGGTTCGTGCCGGAAACAGGTCTGCCCGGCCCCCCGATGTTTAAAATTCCTTCAAATTATTTTCTGGGATAGCTCACTGATAATCAA
>DATAGL010000088.1:0-1530 GCA_036263755.1 Chitinophagaceae bacterium
TCATTGGCAAAGAATTCGGTGATGCGTTCGATCTGGATGCGCAGGAACGCAACATTATGCAACCCGTGCCGGGTGGCTTTTTTAGCACCCACCCACAGCCGGTTTCCTTTGATGTCGATGCCGATGAAGTTCTTATTGGGATACAGCTCGGCCAGGCCTACCGTGTATTCGCCTTTGCCGCAGGCCAGTTCCAGTACAATGGGGTGCGGGTTCCGGAAAAAGCCGTTCCAGGTGCCGGGCATTTGTTCGGGGTATTGCAGCACGTTGGTGAACGTCTTCAGTTCTTCAAACCGGATCAGCTTTTTTTGGCCCATGTGAGAGAGCTACAAGCTGCAAGCTTCAAGCCGCAAGCACATTCGGAAAAACGTGCGGCCTGATGCTTCAGCTTGTTTATTCGTTATGTAATGATATTAGGTACTTATATGTTTACTTGAAGCCTGAAGCTTACAGCTTGCAGCTCTTCCTACGCTTCCTGCTTGAACATCAGGTCCTTCACCTTTTCCTTGTCTTCCTTTTCTTTTTTCAGGTCGAACATGGTGCCGAATACGCGGTCCCAGATGGTGGTGCTGACACCAAACCCTTTGTGTTCATCCTTGTAATGGTGCAGGTGGTGGTTGCGCCACAGCGGCTTCATCCATTTGAAGGGCGGGTTATACGCATGAATGGCGTAGTGCATCGAGGCATAGATGAGGTAGCCCAGGATAAAGCCGGGGAAGAAGGAAAAGCTGTAGTTGCCCATCAGCAGGTACATCACGGCGAAAATGGAAGAAGAGATGATCACGCTCGGAACCGGGGGCATGAACAGCCGGTGCCGGTCGCGCGGGTAATGGTGGTGGTTGCCGTGCATGATGTAAATGAACTTCTGGGCCCGGTTGCTGTCGGCGATCCAGTGGAAGGCGAAGCGGTGCATGATGTATTCAAATAAGGTCCAGGAACCCATGCCGGCCAGGAAAAGGAGGGCCACCGATGTACCGGTGAACCCGAGCCGGCTGGCGGCGTAATAAGGAAGTCCGATAAAAACGGGGACATACATCGCCCAGATCAGCAGGGGCGGTGCCTTGGTCAGCATTTCCAAAACCGGATTTTGAAACAGCCTTGCCTGCCCCTTGTTGTGGATCTTATCAAACTTCATAGCTTAAGTGGTTTGCGGTACAAATTTAGGGAAGACAATCAAATTACTCTGCACCCCTATGCGTCACAAAAGAGTAATACTCAGGCGCAAATAAAAAAGAAATAGGTGCCATCGGCCTACAGTAGCCCGGCTTTCCGCACGGCCGTTCCGCCAACAAGATAAGCTGTTCCTTCTATTCCCGGTCCGGCCTTCCCCGTTCGTTCCGGAACCTGACCCTGGTGATTGCCTACCATTGGGCAGGGGTCCGGGTCTTATAACGTAATTCCGTCCGGTTTCTTATCTGCTCGTCCCGCCGGAGATAAGGTACAAACAATACCGGTTCAGTGCCAGTGTCTCCAAAGGAATGGGTGTCAGGGTTTCCGCAGCCCGGCCGGGCGGTGCGGTTTGGGCGACAATAC
>DATAGL010000089.1:0-7510 GCA_036263755.1 Chitinophagaceae bacterium
CTTTCACTTTATACCGGAATACCTCGAAAAGCAGATCTGGAACTACTGCTTCCTGAATGCCGGCCTCCGCATCCTCTTCAACGGAAAAAGCTTTATCAGCCGGAACGGCCTGCTCGACCTGCTGGACCGCGAAGTGAATGCCGACGAGCGCCGCTATCCCATCATTCACCTGAAGGGCCCCGACATTGAAGTGGCCATTACCCACAATAATGATTACGGGGAGGATTACCACTCTTTTGTAAACGGCCAGCATACCACCCAGGGGGGCACCCACCAGCAGGCCTTCCGGGAAGCCTATGTAAAGGTGATCCGGGAGTTCTTCAAAAAAGACTATGAAGCGGCCGACATCCGGCAAAGCATTGCTGCGGCCGTATCGGTCCGCGTGGTGGAACCTGTTTTTGAATCGCAGACAAAAACGAAGCTCGGCTCACTCAACGTGGACGAAGGCGGTCCCAGCATGCGCAACTTTGTAATGGACTTCCTGTCGCGCGAGCTGGACAACTACCTGCATAAAAATCCCGCTACGGCCGATGCCCTGAAAAAGAAAATCGAGCAGAGCGAACGGGAGCGGAAGGACCTGGCCGGTATCAAGAAACTGGCCAACGAGCGGGCCAAAAAAGCGAACCTGCATAATAAAAAGCTCCGCGACTGCCGCGTGCACCTGAACGACGAGCCGCCGGCCAAAGGAAAGCAGGAGTTCTTTGCCACCCAGAAGGAAACCACCATTTTCATTACCGAAGGCGATTCGGCCAGCGGATCCATCACCAAAGCCCGCGACGTGGAAACCCAGGCCGTGTTTTCCCTGCGGGGCAAGCCGCTGAACTGCTTTGGAATGAGCAAAAAAGTGGTGTACGAAAACGAAGAGCTCAACCTGCTGCAGCATGCCCTGAACATTGAAGAAGGACTGGACGGACTGCGTTTCAACCGGATCGTCATTGCCACTGACGCCGATGTGGATGGGATGCACATCCGCCTGCTCATTATGACCTTCTTTTTGCAGTTCTTCCCCGACCTGGTGAAGAAGGACCATGTATATATCCTCGAAACGCCGCTGTTCCGGGTGCGCAACAAGCAGGAAACCATTTACTGCTATTCAGAAACGGAAAAGCAGGCCGCTGTGAAGAAACTGGGCAACAAGCCGGAGATCACACGCTTCAAAGGGCTGGGTGAAATTTCTCCCGACGAGTTCGGACGCTTTATCGGCGAGGAAATGCGGCTGCAGCCGGTGATCCTCGAGCACGGCGACCACATCCAGCACCTGCTGGAATATTACATGGGCAAAAACACCCAGGACCGGCAGGAGTTCATCATCAATAACCTGCGGGTGGAGCTGGATCCGGCGGAGGCGTGAGCTGCTGACTAAAAATGAAAACCCTATTAAGGCAAAAGTGAAAAGGCAAAACCTAAAAGTATTCCACCGAATGAGCATGAAATAATTTTGTTCATTACTTTCTTTATACACTTTTTGCTTTTGCCTTTTGACTTTTGCCTTCCGAATATTGATTGTACCAACCGTAAACTGACTTATGATTCATATAGTTTTCCAGGAAAGCGATATTGAAGTACTGAAGAAAGCCATTGAACTGGATGAAAGCCTGGCTGGCTCCGTGGAAATCATCCGGGATGATTATGCTGTTGGCCCACTGGCGGACCTGATGGAAGCCGAAGGATGGCAGCAGCGCTTCGGCTGGTGGAAAGAATTGCTGGCCGCTTCCCCTTATGGCGCGCCTACGGACCTGATCGACGACCGGATGACCCTGCACCGGCTCCGCAAAACACTGGAAGAAAACGAAAAAGAAACAGCCTGGATCTGGATGGGCCAGAACGGCCATGACGTCTGCGGCTATTACTGGCTGGTTTCGCAGCTGAAGGATTTCCAGGGCCGCGTGTTTGTTTTGTACCTGAACAACCTGCCTTTCATAAACGAAAAGGGCCAGATCTTTTACCCCACCTACCTGCATGAGATCCAGCCCAAAGAATTCCTTAAGGCCAAAAAGCTGAACCGCGCGGTAACCCTCAGCGAATTCGAAGTGGATCCCGATGAATGGAACCGGCTCTCGGCGGAAAATGCCATGGTCCGCATCCTGGAAGGAGGCAAAAAGATCGTGAGCAAGGAAGATTCCTTTTATGATGCCGACATTTTAAAAAACCTTTCGGCCGACTGGCAGAAGGGCAACCGGGCCATGAACAACATCCTGGCCAAAATGAAGATTAAGACGGGCGACCTGTTCCTGCTCTGGCGCATGCGTGTCCTGGCAGCAGAAGGAAAAATGGAATTGAACGGTGATCCTTCCCGTGGCTGGAAAGAATTTGAAGTCCGGCTGAAAGCCGCCACTACCGCGGAAGCACCGGCTGAACAGCTGCAAAACGGATAAACGACAGTTATGAAAAAATACGCCTTGTTCCTCATCCTGCTTGTAGTTTCAGTTTCCGCTGTTGCCCAGACGCCCCATCAGAAGCTGGAAGAGCTGGCCGCTGCCTATCACCGTCTGGAGAAATTCAACGGAGCGGTACTGGTAGCCCATAAGGGCCATATACTCCTGGAAAAAGGATACGGCTACCTGGATGCCGAAAAAGGCATACAGCATGAACCGGGCGACCTCTTCCAGATCGGGTCCGTAACAAAGCAGTTTACGGCGGCCCTGGTCATGCAGCAGGTGGAAGAAGGCAGGTTGAGCTTGCAGGACCGCCTTTCCAAATTTTACCCCGCCTATCCGAACGGCGATAAAATCACCCTGGAGCACCTGCTGAGCCACACCTCCGGCATCTTTAATTATACGAATGATGCGAAGCTGATGCAGGGGAGTGTTACCCGGCCGATCACCGAAGAAGCGATGCTGGCCACCTTCCGGGACAAGCCACTGGATTTCGAACCGGGCGCCCAATGGAACTACAGCAATTCAGGTTATATGCTGCTGGGTTATATCCTGCAGAAAGTAACCGGCAAACCCTATGAACAGCTGATGCGGGAGCGTATCCTGCAGCCCCTGGGCATGCAGCATTCCGGCTTCAACTTTGCCGGCCTTTCCGGCGACCGGAAGTCCAAAGGTTATTTCCGGCTGTCCGGCGGAAAAGGCCTGGCGGCCCCGGTGGTGGATTCCACCTTTTCGTTCGCAGCCGGTGCCCTCTATGCCACCGTGGGCGACCTGTACCGGTGGGAGCGGGGCATCAGCACCGGTAAAGTACTGAAACCGGAAAGCTGGAAAAAAGTATTCACCCCGGTCCGGAATCATTACGGGCTGGGCTGGGAGATTGATACAGTATACGGTAAAACCTACCAGGCACACGGCGGCGGCATTCATGGGTTCACTTCTTACCTCATGCGCTTTCCCGAAGAAGAGCTGGTAGTCATCCTGCTCGATAATACTTCTTCGGGCAACCTGACACCCCTGGCTAAAGGGATGGCAGCTATTGTCTTGGGAAAACCCTACGAAGTACCCGAAGAGCGTACGGCCATCCGCCTGGAGGAAGCGGTATTGCAGCAATACACCGGCTCTTATGAATTGCGGCCCGACATGGTCCTGAAGGTATTCCTGCAGGACGGGAAGCTGATGACCCAGGCAACCAACCAGGCGGCATTCGAGATCTTTGCCGAATCGCCCACCCGTTTTTTTGTCAAGGCATTCGATGCACAGATTGAATTTGTAAAAGATAACCAGGGGAAAGTGACCGGGGCCATCCTCTACCAGGGTGGACGGGAAGTCAAAGCTCCCAGAATCCAATAGATTGAAACACAGAAAATGAGTACGAAAAATAAGAATTACGAGCATGTCCAGACCGATCACGGGATCAACGGGCAATACAAAACCTGGTTCCTGGATTATGCCTCCTATGTGATCCTGGAACGGGCGGTGCCGGCCATCGAAGACGGTCTGAAACCCGTCCAGCGGCGGATTCTGCATGCCATGAAGGAAATGGACGACGGCCGCTTCAATAAAGTGGCCAACATCATTGGCCAGACGATGCAGTACCACCCGCATGGGGATGCTTCCATCGGCGATGCTCTCGTAAATATGGGCCAGAAAGACCTGCTGGTGGATACCCAGGGCAACTGGGGCGATGTGCGCACCGGAGACGATGCCGCAGCCGCCCGTTATATAGAAGGTCGCCTGAGCAAGTTTGCCCTGGAAGTGGTGTTCAACCCGAAAACCACCAACTGGCAGCTGAGCTATGATGGCCGGAAGAACGAGCCGGTTACCCTCCCGGTAAAGTTTCCCTTGTTGCTGGCCCAGGGCGCCGAAGGCATTGCCGTTGGCCTGGCCACCAAGATCCTGCCGCATAACTTCCAGGAGATCTGCGATGCCGCCATCAAGTTCCTCAAAGGCCGCAAGTTCAGCCTGTACCCGGATTTCCTTACCGGCGCCATGGTGGACGTAACGGATTACAACGACGGAAAGCGCGGGGGCCGGATCAAGGTGCGCGCCCATATCGAGGAGCTGGATAAGAAGTCGCTGCTCATCAAGAGCGTGCCGTACGGGGTGACCACTTCGCAGCTGATCGATTCCATTGTGAAGGCCAACGATGCAGGCAAGATCAAGATCAAAAAGGTGACGGACAATACTGCTGCGGAAGTGGAACTGCAGGTAGACCTGGCGCCCGGCATCTCGGCCGACATCACCATTGATGCGCTGTACAAGTTTACCGATTGCGAGATCTCCATTTCGCCCAACACCTGTGTGATCATCGACAATAAGCCCCAGTTCCTGGGCGCCAGCGACCTGCTGCGGGTATCGGTGGAAAACACCCGTAACCTGCTGCAACAGGAACTGGAGATCAAGCTGAATGAACTGCAGGAAAAATGGCACTATACCTCGCTGGAAAAAATCTTCTTTGAAGAGAAGATCTATAAAGAGCTGGAGAAAAAACACGAGACCTGGGATAAGGTGATCGAAGCCATTGGTAAGGCCTTTCAGCCTTTTGCGCCGAAACTGCGCCGGCCCATCTCACGCGAGGACATCCTGAAGCTGACCGAAAAGCCGGTGCGCCGTATTTACAAGCTCGATATCGACGAGCTGAATGCACAGATCCGCGGGCTGGAAGGCGAAATCAAACAGGTAAAGCATGACCTGGCTAACCTGACCGATTATGCTGTTGCCTATTACGAAGGATTGCTGAAGAAGTACGGAAAGGGACGCGAGCGCAAAACCGAGATCCAGGTCTTCGAGGTGATCGAGGCAAAGCAGGTAGCCATTGCCAATACCAGGCTTTACCTGAACCGTTCGGAAGGCTTTATCGGCACCTCGCTGAAAAAAGATGAATTCCTGTGCGAATGCTCCGATCTGGACGACATCATCGTGTTCACCAAGCGCGGTGTCATGAAAGTGGTCAAGGTACAGGACAAGGTCTTTATCGGGAAGGACATTCTTCATGCGGCCATCTTCCGGAAGAACGATGAGCGCACCACGTACAATATGATCTATGTGGACGGGGAAAGCGGAACCACCTTTGCCAAGCGGTTCAACGTAACCGGCATCACCCGTGATAAAGATTACGACCTGACGAAAGGTTCGGATAAAAGTAAGGTTCATTACTTCTCGGTGAACCCTAACGGTGAGGCGGAAGTAGTGCGGATCATCCTCAGCCCCAACTGTACCGCGCGGAACAAGGAGTTTGAATTCTTCTTCGAGGAAATTGAAATCAAGAGCCGCAATTCCATCGGCAACCAGGTAACCAAATACCCGGTCCGGAGCGTGAAGTTCAAGGAAGCCGGGGTAGCCACCCTCGGATCCATCCGTCTTTGGTTCGACGACAAGTTCGGCCGGCTGAACCACGATGGGAAAGGCATTGACCTGGGTGATTTTGATGCCGAAGACCGCGTGCTGGTGATCTATGCCGACGGTACGTATGAAATCACCGACCAGGAGCTGACCCAGCGGTTTAAGCCGGAAGAAGTGATGCTGGTGGAAAAATACGATCCCGAGCGGGTGATCACGGCCGTGTACCTCGACCAGGAAAAGTACCAGTATAATGTAAAGCGTTTCCGGATCGAAACCAATACCATCCGTAACCGCTTCCTTTTCATCAAAGAGGGAAAGGGCAACCAGCTGGAAGCCGTCAGCACTGAAGACGAACCCATCCTGATCGTGCAAACCGGTAAAGGATCACAGGTACGCAAGGCCAAGTTCAAGATTGCGCGGATGGTGGACGTCATGGGCTGGAAAGCGGTTGGTGCCAAGCTGCTGGACTTCAACAAGAACATCCAGATGGAATGGGAAGTGAAGGAAGTGGACGGCAAACAGCCGGAACTGTTTTCATAAAAACGGAAAGATTGCGGTCCGTGGGCTGCTGGCGATAAGGAAGACAGCAGCACGCCGAAACAGGTACGCAACGTTAATGAAAGGATAGATCATCAAAAGGAAGCTCCGGCTTCCTTTTTTATTTCTTCTGTTTAAGGTTAAATAAGGTTGCTGCCCGGATGGTTTTCAGCCCAATTCCCCGGGTTCTAATTGCTGCCGGGTGAGCCGGTAATTTTCCTCGTCGAAACAGACAAACAGCACCTGCATGGCGCTTCCGGTTGCACCCAGGAATTCCCGGACCGTTTGCACTGCGATTATGGCTGCCTCCTTTTTCGGAAACCGGTAAATGCCCGTGCTGATATTCGGGAAGGCAATGCTGTTGCAATGATGCGCTGCCGCAAGTTCCAGGGCGCTCCGGTAGCACCGGTGCAGCAGGGTGCGTTCGTCGTTCTGCCCGCCTCTCCATACCGGTCCGACTGTGTGAATAACATATCTGGCATTCAGTAAGCCGGCCGTTGTGATAACGGAAGTGCCGGTGGGGCAGCCGCCCTGGCGGGCAATGATCTTCCGGCAGTCCTCCAGAATGGCTGGTCCTCCAGCCCGGTGGATCGCGCCATCCACGCCACCGCCTCCGAGCAGGGAAGAGTTGGCTGCATTGACGATGGCATCTGCCTCTACCTTTGTGATATCACCCTTGATCACCCAGATTTGAGGTGCAGGCCTTTGTACTGGAAGGGAATGCATTGATTTACGATTAGAGCGTTACAGGTATCTCACCTGCCAATTGATTGAAAGCTATACTTGCCTGAAATGCTTCTGTAAATGCTAAACGATAAAAGGTCTAAACCATCAGCGTCATCACGCCTTCATCTGCGCCATCAGTGATTTTAGGGCTTACGTATTTTCCTCCGGAACCGGACGGATGCATTTTTCTGTAGGTTCGAGGTCAGCCTTATTTCGTGGCGTTGCTTGCCGTCGTACACCACCATAAGTGCGGTGTTGGGAGGAATGGATCCGAGGTTATCGGCAAACATGGAGATCTCGTTGTAGGCGCGGGTGGAATCCAGCCCGAGCCGCATCTGCACAGCCTGTGCGCTGAGCTTGCGGGAAAAGGTGAGGAGCCGGTCGTTGTAGAAAACGGAAATGCTGTCGCCGTCCACTTCGCCGTTGTCGTAAAAAGAAACTTGGACCGAATCAGCATCCAGTTCGATTTCCTGGGCTACTACATTCTCCCGTTCCTTGTACCGCTCGTTCACGAAATAATTGATGACGGG
>DATAGL010000090.1:0-4864 GCA_036263755.1 Chitinophagaceae bacterium
GACCCGACGGTGAGGTCGTCGTCGCCGTACTTTGAATCGTTGAAGTGGAAGCCGCCGAGCTTTCCTTCCATGAGGAGCAGGGAAACGATCTGTTCGATGTTGGCGTTGGGCAGGTGGTGGCCGAGGTCCACCAGCGTGTAGGCCTTCGGGCCCAGCTTCTGGGCATAGGAGAGCGACTGACCCCAGTCGCCCACGGTCATGGAGTAGAAGTTCGGCTCGAAGGCCTTGTACTCGACATACATTTTCCAGTGCTCCGGGAGGGCCGCATAGATTTCCTGCAGGCCTTCAAGCGTGCGCTGGAAGGCTTTGCGGAAGTTGAGCTGGCCGGGAAAGGAAGATCCGTCCGACAGCCATACCGTCAGCGACTCCGAGCCCAGCTCGGCGCCGTAGCGGATCACTTCGATGTTGTGCTCGACCGCCTGCCGGCGCACGGCTTTGTCCACGTGCTGCAGGGAGCCGAATTTATAGCTGTGTTCCTGGCCTTGTTGGTCCTGGAACGTGTTGGAGTTCACCGCGTCGAAGCGCAGGCCGTGCTGGGCCGCCAGGGCCCTTATGGAGGCGGCGTTCTCCGGGATGTCCCAGGGGATGTGCAGGGAGATGGCGCCGCTGGAGGCATTCAGCCGGTGCAGCAGGCCCACGTCCTCGATCTTTTCCTCGAGGCTGCGCGGCTCGCCGCCGCCGGCGAAGCGGCCGAAGCGCGTGCCGCCGGTGCCCAGGGCCCAGGAAGGGATGGCGATCTGGAAGTCCGCCAGCTTCTGAAGCACGGCCGGGAGGTCCGGAACGGATTCGGCGACAAAGTCAAACCGGCGTCGGTGCCGGGCCAGGGCGGAGGCGTTCTCCTCCCCGATGGTATCGAATTCTGCAGGCATAAGCAATCGTTGTTGCAGGTAAATTACAAAGGTTAACCGGTTTAGCGTCGGCCCGCGTCTCTTTAGCGGGCGAAGGCCGCGGCCACGCCCCCGTCCACGTTGAGCACATTACCGGTGGATTTGCTCAGCAGCCCGCCCACGAAGGCGAAGCAGGCATTGGCGATATCTTCCGGCAGGATCGTTTCGTTCATCAGCGTGCGCTTGGCGTAATAGGCCGGCAGCTCTTCCACGGTGATGCCGTAGGCCTTGGCGCGGCCCTCGGCCCAGCCCCCGGCCCAGATGTTGGAATCGGTGATCACCGCATCGGGGTTCACGGTATTGACCCGGATCTTTTCCGCGCCCAGCTCCGCGGCCAGTAGGCGGCTCAGGTGCGCCTGTGCGGCCTTCGCCGATCCGTAGCCGGCATTATTGGGTCCGGCCATCACGGAGTTCTTCGAAACGATATTGATGATGTCGCCGCCGATGCCCTGCTTCCGCAGGATGGACACGCCGGCCCGGGACACGAGGAACTGGCCCTTCACGAGGATGTCGTACAGCCGGTCCCAGTCTTCCACCGTGTGTTCGGTGAGGGGCTTGGAGATGGAGATGCCTGCATTGTTCACGATGATGTCGACACCGCCGAAGGCCAGCACGGCGGCCTCGAAGGCGGCCTCGATGGTGCTGCCGTCGGTTACGTTCAGCAGCGTGGAGGCCACCACGTCGCGGCCGAAGGTCTTCTGGAATTCGGTCACGGCGCCGTCGAGGCGCTCGCGGTTGATGTCGTTCAGCACCACGCAGGCGCCTTCGGCGGCAAACCTTTTGGCAATGGCCTTGCCGATGCCGCCGGCGCTGCCGGTGACCAGCGCGATGCGGCCGGAAAGGGCTTTGGGCTTCGGCATCCGCTGGAGCTTCGCTTCCTCCAGGAGCCAGTATTCAATGTTGAAGGCCTCCTGCCGCGGCAGGGCCGTGTATTCCGAAATGGCTTCGGCACCCCGCATCACGTTGATGGCATTGATATAGAATTCAGCTGCCACGCGGGCAGTTTGTTTATCGCGGGCAAAGGTGAACATGCCTACGCCGGGAAACAGCAGCACCACGGGGTTGGCATCGCGGATCGCCGGGCTGTCGGGGTGCCGGCAGCTGTTGTAGTAATCGGTGTACATCCGGCGGTATTCGTCGAACTGCGGGGCCAGCTTTTCGCGGAGCGCGGCGGTATCGTCCAGCGGCTCTTCGGGCGTCAGGTTCAGCACGAGGGGACTGATCTTCGTGCGCAGGAAATGGTCCGGGCAGGAAGTACCCATCGGGGCCAGCCGGTCCAGGTCATGGGAGTTGATGAACTGCAGCACGCGCTCATCGTCGGTGAAATGCCCGATCATCGGGGTGTGCGCCGAACAGAAGCCGCGCAGCACCGGTGCCAGCTGGGCGGCCTTCCGGGTCCGCACGCCGGCGGGCAGCGATTCGATCCGGGCCCCGCCGAATACCGGTCCTTTTTTCCCCAGCTGGTCTTCGATGTACTGCGCGCAGCGCTCGATCACCTCCAGGGTGTTGATATAGCTTTCGTAGGCGGTGTCGCCCCAGGTGAACAGTCCGTGCGAGCCGAGCATGATGCCTCGGATGCCGGGGTGCTCTTCCAGGCAGGCCTGCAGTTTCAGCCCGAGGTCGAAACCCGGCCGCTGCCAGTCCACCCAGCCGATGGTACCGCCGAACAGTTCTTCGGTGATCCGCCGGCCGTCTTTGGCGGCCGCGATGGCGATGGCGGCATCGGGGTGCAGGTGGTCGATGTGCCGGAAGGGCAGGAAGCTGTGCAGGGGCGTATCGATGGAGGGCGCCTTGGAGCTGAGGTCGTAGATGCAGTGGTTGAACAGGGCCACCATTTCATCTTCGTGCGCGATGCCGCGGTACACCTGCTGCAGGTTGCGGAGGCGGTCTACGTACAGCGCCGCGAGGCCGCTGCGCTTCAGCGTGCCGATGTCGCCGCCGGAGCCTTTCACCCACATGACTTCCACTTCGGCCCCGGTCAGCGGGTCCTTTGCCATAGCCTTGCAGGAGGTGTTGCCGCCGCCGAAATTGGTCAGGCGCAGGTCGGCACCGAGGAGGTTGGAGCGGTAGAGCAGCAAGGCCACTTCGTCACCGGCCAGCTCGGCGGCCCTGGCTTCGTCCCACAAATAACTGACGTGCTTGAAATTGGTAGTTGCTACGGACATGATTCAGGTCTTTATAAATGAATTACTGTATGCTTGTTTAGTGGCCCAGGGTGTTGCCGATGCCTACGAGCACCACCGAGGCAATGATGGTGGCCAGCCCGAGGAAGAACAGGTTCAGGATGGGCCGGGGCACGCCTTTCCACTCTTTCAGGAACAGGCCCCACATGTTGGACACCAGGATGATGAAGGCCATGTGCAGGATCCAGGACGATGCTCCGTTCCCCAGCTTGCTCTCGCCCATGCCATAGAAGAAGAACTGGAGGTACCAGGTAGTGCCGGCCAGCGCCGAGAAAAAATAGTTGGTGGTCAGGGGCGACCGGCTGTTGGTATAATCGCCGAAGGTGCGGTTGCGGGCATTGAGCAGGAGGCACCACAGGAGGTTGGTGGTGAGCCCGCCCCAGAGGAGCACCACGTAGGTCACGTTGTTCTGGAACAGCGGATCGAAGCCCCGGGCCACGGCGATATCAGCCATGGGCTCGCCGGCCTCGATGCCGTAATTGAAGCAGGCGCTGAGGATGCCCGATATGATGGCCAGCGTCAGTCCCTTGCGCAGGTTGAATTCCTTCACGCTCTGCTGCTGCTGACCGGGGGCGGCAGCCTTTTCCTTGCGGCGGCCGGCGATCCCGCAGATGGCGATGCCCGTAAGGCAGACCAGCACGCCCAGGAGCACGAGGCGCCCGCCCGCGGAGGACAGCAGGTCGGTAAAGGTCACCTTCCCTTCCTGCGGGGCGAGGTTGTAGTAGATGGAGGGGATCAGCGATCCGAAGGCCGCCGTCAGCCCCAGCAGCACCGAGTTGCCCAGCGACATGCCGAGGTAACGGATGCCCAGGCCATAGGTCAGTCCGCCGATGCCCCACATGACGCCCCAGAAGTAGGTCCAGCCCAGGGTGGCGGCATCGGTCTGGCGGATGATCTCCGCAAAGCCGGGCACCGTCAGCCAGGCGGCCAGGGGCGGAATGATGAGCCAGGAGAACAGGCCGCCGATGATCCAGTAGGTTTCCCAGGCCCAGTTACGTACTTTCTTGTAGGGCACGTAAAAAGAGCCGGAGGCAAACCCACCGATAAAGTGAAACAAAACACCGAAAATGGCTTGCATAGACTAAAATTTCAGATAGCGAAACAATCCCGCGCTAAATGTATTGGGCTTTTGCGGGTCAACTGTCCTACACTGTCATGCCTGCGGGTACCCTTCCGCTTTTTTTCCGGACACGGCCCGGCCGGGCAGGGAAACGGCCGGGTAATTTACTGAATTGTAAGCGCCCGCGGCAAAAGCTGCCGGACGGTAAAAAGCCCCCTGTAAAAACAGGGGGCTTTATCCGGTGCCTCCTCCGTAAAGAAGGCCGCCCGGAACGTTACGCTCTTGCTTATGCTTCGAAAATACTTGCGGGAACCTGGCCTCAGGGCTGTTCCAGGGTAATGGCTACCGGGCGCCAGTAACCGTAAAGCACCGGTGGGGCGCTGGCCTCTGCCGACATGGGCGTGAACCACACGCGGGCGGTGCCGGTAGCGGTGCGCGGGTGCAGTCCCTGGTGCGGGTACACCGACACGTAGGGGCCGGAGGCCGTCATCTTCAGGGGCTGCCCGCCCGCCAGCCGGGCCTGGATCGCGTAGCGGCCCACGGGAATATTGTTGAGAACGAAGTTGCCGTTGCCGTTGCCGATTTTGCGGGTCACCCTGAAGGTCCGCGCCGCGCCGTACAGGGTGGTGCCGGCTTCGGGGGTCAGCACGAGCTCTACCTCCGCCCCGGCGGGAAGGCCGTTGGGGTTCCACATATCGTCGTACAGCGAATAGTCAAACCGGACCGAGCCGCCG
>DATAGL010000091.1:0-2804 GCA_036263755.1 Chitinophagaceae bacterium
TATTCCGTTCGTTTCCGTTCTGGACGGAGTATATACGGGCTGTATACGGAGTATACACGAAGCAAACCCGAGCAAAGGAGAAAAGGAACTACCGGAGCCTTATCAACTTAGTCAACTCATTCAACCGATCAACTAATTCCCAATTCCCAATTCCAAACGCCCGCCCACCGCAGCCTTATACACCCGGAGGCAGCGCTCCCGGGCGGCGGCATGCACGACCAGCGGGGCCGGATACCGGGCCGTTTCCCATTCCGGCACCCAGCGGCGTACGTAATCGCCGTCGGGATCAAATTTTTTCTGCTGGGTCTCCGGATTGAAGATCCGGAAATACGGTGCGGCATCGCATCCGCAGCCGGCCACCCATTGCCAGTTGCCCGTATTGCTGGCCTGTTCAAAATCCATCAGGTGCCGGGCAAAAAAGGCTTCCCCCAGGCGCCAGTCCACCAGCAGGTGCTTGACCAGGAAGGAAGCCGTGATCATCCGTACGCGGTTGTGCATGAAGCCGGTAGCGGCCAGCTCGCGCATCCCGGCATCCACAATCGGGTAGCCGGTACGTCCCTCGGTCCACCGCTGGAACTCCGCCTCATTATTGCGCCAGCGGATGCCTTCGTAAGCGGGCCGGAACGACCGGGTGACCAGTTCGGGCTGCCGCCACAGGTGCTGTTGAAAAAACTCCCGCCAGATCAATTCACTGAGAAATGAGGGACTGTGTTCCAGGGCCGCCTGTACCAGCCGGCGGACCGACAGGGTGCCGAACCGCAGGTGCACACCGAGGCGGGAGGTTCCGGAAACAGCCGGCAGGTTGCGCGTCTGCTCATACCCGGTAAGGATGGATACCGGGATCTGGGGTGCGGTAAAGACCGTTACATCCGCCTGAAAACCGATGGAGGCCGGCGTCAGGGTAAAACGGTCCGGCTGTTTGTAAAAGGAAGTAAAAAAGGGCCGGCAGAAAAAAGAAGCGCTATGACGGGGCGTCAGCCGTTCCCGCCACCGGCGCGCATACGGCGTGAATACCGAGTAAGCTGTACCGTCGGGTTTCACCACCTCGTTCCGGGCGTGGATGACGCTGTCCTTGAACAGGTGGAAGGAAATCTGGCGGGCGGCCAGCAGGTCGCGGATGTTTTCGTCGCGCTGCGTGGCGTAAGGCTCATAGTCCTCGTTGGCATAGACTGCGCGGACGGGATATTCCGCCAGCAGTTCCGGGATCACCTCCTCGGGGGCGCCGTACCGCACATCCAGCGTGCTGCCCAGGGTCACTAATTCTTTTTGCAGGGCATCCAGGGCGGCAAAAAGGAAAGCGACCCGGCGGTCGCCCCGGTTTTCCAGCGCATCGAGAATATGGCGGTCGAAGATAAATACCGGTACTACAGGCAGGCCGTTGGACAAGGCATGAAACAGCCCGGCGTTGTCCTCCAGGCGCAGGTCGCGGCGGAACCAGAAAAGAATGATGGGACGCATGCCCCATTAACAAAACGGGGGGAAAATAGTTGAGACAGCTTCCGTGTACAGCTGCTCCGAGAAACGGCGGGCGTAGGTTTTGGTGCGGAAAGAAGCGGCCGGCCGGAGGCCCATCAGGGCATTGGCCAGGAACAGCTCGTCGGCCGCCAGCAGGTCGGCCTCCGTGATCTCGCCCAGGTGGACCGTATAGCCCAGGCGCTTCCCGGTTTCGATCAGGTGCCGGCGCATCACCCCGCTCACACATCCTTCGTGGAGGGCCGGGGTGTACAGCATACCCTTGCGGACCAGGAATACATTGGTCCGGGTACCGTCGGCGATCCGGCTTTCGGTGTTCAGCACCAGGCATTCATCGAGCCCCCTTTCAGCGGCATAACGGCCGGCCAGCACGTATGGCAGGTAATTGGCCGACTTCAGGTTGGCATAGGCATCACGGCTTTTGCGGGCAAAAGGGAACAGGTCGATGTGCCAGCCTTCATCCGGCAGGCGGGAGTAGACGGGATCCAGCGGGGCCGCTTCAATGACAAAAGAAGCGGTGCGGTTTTCCTCCCGGTAAACCGTCAGCCGTACGCGCGCCGCTGCCGTGCAGTTGTTGGCCGCTGCCAGCTGCAGGGTGAACTGGTGGAGTTCCAGCGCGGAGCTAACCGGCTCGAGGCCCAGCAGGGTCAGCCCCTGGCCGAGCCGCTCCATATGCAGGGGAAATAAAGGCAGGGCCCCGTCCTGCAGGCGCAGGGTTTCAAAGAGTCCGTCGCCATAGCGGAAGCCCCGGTTGGAAGCAGGGAACAGGGGCCGGTCGGCCGGAAGGAAGTCGCCATTAAAGCATAGCTGCGCCATGGTCCGAAGGTGAAATAAAAAATGCCATGACGGGCATGGCATTTCAAAAAGTTTGAGGTAAGCGGCTAAGCCTGTTCCACGATGCCGGCTTTTACAGCATACATCACGAGACCGGCCATGGATTTGACGCCGGTTTTAGTTTTAAGCTTGTCGCGGATGGCCTCCACGGTGCGGGGGCTGAGGTCCACGATATCGGCAATCTCCTTGGTGCTTTTCTCTTCGCACATGAGCTTCAGGATCGTTACTTCCTTATCGGTCAGGTGCACTTCGGGGGCAGCCGCTTCGTTGGGACGCTTTGTGCGGAGCCCGCTGAGCAGGGCTTTATTGGTGAGGTCGTTGAAGAAGAACTCCGATTCGTAGCAGGTTTTAATGGCCTGGTAGATGGTTTCGGAATCCGACTCCTTGGTGAGGTAAGAGTTGGCGCCCACTTCCATCATCCGGGTGATCATAGAGTGGTCGTTGATCATGGAGAGCATGATCACTTTTACGTCGGGGTGCATTTTTTTGATCTCGGG
>DATAGL010000092.1:0-2644 GCA_036263755.1 Chitinophagaceae bacterium
CGCCACGGCCCGCTCTGAAAAGCAAGGCCCGCACGCGCATTTCATTCGATGCATAGCATTATAAGATGAATAAGGCCCTCGAAATTACAGCCTCCTTTTTATGCGCTGGCTCCAACAACCCAGCTATAAAAGCAACTCCTCACTGGTCGCCGTTCTGTGAGGACCCGGCCCGGAAAGCAACTTTTTCGCTGCCACAAAACGCACGGAGCCCTGGCGCCGGATGCCCACTGCCTGGCGCCTTCTGCTGATAAATTGGCGCCAACGGATCATCCCGGCCCCCGGGTGCGGAGATAGCTTCGTGGCATAAAATTCATCGCTATGTTTTCCTTAACAAACATCCTGAAAGTAAACGCTCTTTCCTCCGGCGCCACCGGGCTCCTGCTCCTTTTCTTCGCCCGGCAAACAGCAGCTCTTTTCAATGTCGCCACCACCGCACCGTTTATAGAAGCGGGCCTGTTCCTGGTGCTGTTTGCTGCTTTTGTCTGGATCGTCAGCACCCGCCGGCCGCATCCGCGCCGGGCCGTGTCCTTCATCATTGGGCTGGACCTGCTCTGGGTAATTGCCAGCGTGATCGCCCTGCCTTTCCTGGCACCGGTGATCTCAGGGACCGGTATCACCCTTATAGCGCTGGTGGCCGCGTGGGTGGCCCTGATGGCCTTGCTCCAGCGGAAAGGCGCAGCCGGCCTCATCCGCCCGCAGACTGCCCTGCTTTTGGTCCTGTTCTGCCTGAGCGGAACGGGATCCCTGCAGGCGCAGACGCCCGCCCGTCCGCCTGTGGCCGGCCAGGAGCCGGCCGCTGTTGTGCAGGCCTTTCTGCAGGCGGTGCAGGAACTCAGCCACGCGAAGGCGGCCCCGCTGGTACACGATTCCATTCGCTGGGAACAGCCCGGCAGCAACCGGTTTTCCGGAAGCAAGTCAGGCGCGGCAGCCGTTTTCGGCATGTTTCGCGGCATGATCGACCATACGGACAACCACCTCTCGCTGGCCGGGGTCCGGCTGGTGGCCGTGAACGGTTCCTCGGTAGCCTGCTGGCTGCACTGGAAAGGAACGGACCGAAGCGGGAAGCAGCTGGACGTTGAAAACATCGATGTCTATACCGTGCAGTCCGGAAAAATCATTCAGGCTGTGGTCTATTCTGCCGATCTTGCTGCCGAGGACCGGTTCTGGGGCCGTTGATTGTTTACGCTAACCAAGATTTTATGCAGCCCGATTTCTCCAAACAATTGCTCCTGGCCCTGCTCGCCTATGCTTCCGGGCGCGGTATTGCGCCCGAGCCGCTCTGCACCGGCTCGGGCATCGCCTACCCCCTCCTGCTGCAGCCCGGCGCTTCCGGTCCCGTCAGTCCGCAGCAGTGGGAGCAACTCTGGAAGAACCTGGCCTACCGCAGCGGCGACCCGCTGATCGGCCTGCACTTCGGCGAGGCAATGCAGTTGTCGGCACTCGGCCTGGTGGGTCAGATCATCCAGACGAGCAGCACGGTCGGCGATGCCCTGACCCAGGCCGGCACCCTTGTTCCGCTCATTACCGACCTGTTCTCGATCCGGCTGGAGCACGAAGGAAACATCGTGACGATCCACCTCCTGCCTGACTCTGCCAAGGCCGGACAATATCCCCATTCCAGCCGCCAGTGGAACGATTACCTGATGGCCTTTATCGTGCATGAGCTCGACGGTCTGCTGCTGCACCGCATCCGGCCGAAGACCGTTTCCTTTCCGTATGGGGCCGTTCCGGCACAGGAGTACCAGCGGGTGTTTCGCTGCCCGGTAGGAAAGCATCCAGGTAGCAGCTGCATCGGGCTGGACAAGGCCTGGCTGGAGCAACCCGTTCTGTCGGCCCAATACGAATTGCAGCAGTTCCTCCTCCAGCAGATCGGCCACCAGCCTGCCGGTGAAGGGGCAGGCGCTTCCCTGCACCGGCGGATCTACCGGTACCTGCTGACCAACTCCTATTTATATGCCCTTTCGCTGGAGGCGGTGGCCGCCAATTTCTGCATGAGCCCGCGCACCCTGCAACGGAAGCTGAAGGAAGAAGGGGTGTCGTTTCTGGAAGTGGTGGAGGAAGTAAGGGCGCAGCTGGCCCGCAGTTATCTCGCATCCGGCAACCACAGCGTCAAGGATGTCGCTTATTTCCTGGGATACCAGGAACCCGGAGCCTTTATCCGTGCTTTCAAGCGCTGGACCGGCCAGACGCCGGCCGCGTACACGAAGCGGCAGGTTGCTCAGCAGAAACAACTTGCTGACTGATTTACGATTGACGATTTACGATTGATGAGGATGAACTGTGCATAACGCCACTGGTTCCAGACCTCGCGAAATCGTCAATCGTCAATCGTAAATCGTAAATCAATAGACGGGAGTCTTGATATCATGATAGAATAAAAACCGCCACCCTTCCCGCTGGCCATCGGCCCAGAACTGCTGGCGCAGCTGCATCGCTTTTTCGGGATCGTGATCGTATTTGGTTTTGTAGCGGATCTTCATTTGCTGCAGCTGCGGGGCTTCGTCGCCGCCGAAGAATACGGTTTCCTCTCCTTCGCGGATCCAGAATACCTGGTGGTGGGGGGAGTGCCCGCCGGTGAGCCGGTAGTGAATATAGCCATCGATCGTTCCTTCGTCATCCTGAAGGAAGTGTACGTTGGGTGCAT
>DATAGL010000093.1:0-2039 GCA_036263755.1 Chitinophagaceae bacterium
CGGCTGCGAACGCCGGAAAGAGGGGAAGCAGCGGCCGGCTGAGATGCACACCTTCGCATAATTCCATTTTCATCGGGTAAAGGTGCAGGTGTATAATAAGACAGGGAGGCAACCTGCTCCCCGCACATTTCCTATCTTTAAATAATACTGGTCACATGGCTATTGAAAAAGACAAAGCGGCGGATTCCGGCTGGCGGTCCCGGCTACACGAGGTGATTTACGAATCCAACACGGCGGCCGGGAAGGCCTTCGATGTTTCCCTGCTGGCCCTCATTGTGATCTCCATCCTGATCGTCATGGCCGACAGTATTGCTCCCTGGAACAAAAAGTACGGCCAGGTATTTTTACAGATCGAATGGGTCATCACCATTCTGTTCACCATTGAATACCTGCTCCGGCTCATCTCTATCAAACGGCCGCTGCTCTATATCTTTTCCTTTCACGGCATCATCGACCTGCTGGCCATCATACCGAGTTACCTCAGTATTTTTTTCGCCGGCGCCCAATCCCTGCTAGTATTCCGGGCCCTGCGCCTCCTGCGCATCTTCCGGATCTTCAAGCTGTCGCATTACCTGTCGGAGATGCGCTTCCTCGGTTCGGCCATCCGGTCTTCGCTGCGCAAGATCGCCATCTTCATGATGATCGTGCTTATGCTGGTGATCATCCTGGGATCGGTAATGTACCTCGTGGAAGGAAGGGAGAACGGTTACTCCTCCATACCCGACAGTATCTACTGGGCCATTGTTACCATCACCACTGTCGGTTACGGCGACATCTCCCCGGTGACCCCGGCCGGGAAATTCATCGCCTCCTTTATCATGCTGATCGGCTATGGCATCATTGCCGTTCCCACGGGGATCATCACCACCGAGATGGCTTCCGTCATGCGCCGGCAGGAACAGCAGCACGAGGTCTGCCCCCGCTGCGGCAAGGAAGGCCACGATGCCGATGCCAACTTCTGCAAGCGCTGCGGGGAAAAACTGTAACCGCGGATTAGCGGGATTTATGATGGATTAACACGATTATGTTCTTACAGGCCAGTGCATCCGTTATAGGGATACAGCAATGCACATTGCACCCATTTGAGCTTTGAATATTGAGTATTGAGTATTGATTCTTTCCGGATCAACTGAACAACCATTCAACTGATCAACTGATCATCGATTCAACTTTTACCGTCCGCCCTCCACCGTAATGCGCTTCACAAACTTCTGTTCTCCACGGGTGTCCACAAAAGCCAGTACGGCACCGCCACCGGCAGCGGGTGTAATGACGGGGTGGCTGGCCTGGCCGGAGTCGGGGGTCAGGTAGGTGCGCTGAAGGCCCTTTCCATCGGCGGTACGCTGCTGCAGCCCGATGCGGTTCGTGAACCGGTTGCCGGTCTTTACCGCCTCATCCCACACAATGAGCAGGCTGCCATCGGCTGCCGTGGTGATCTGGGGGTGCTTGCCAGAAGATGCGATACTGTCTTCGCCCCGGAAGCTGCGGCCGTTGTCGGCAGATTGGGTATAGAACGAACCCCGCTTGCGTCCCCCGGTGTACCAGGCAAAATGCAGCCCTTCTTTTCCTTCCGTCATCGCCGGCCCGGTATGAGGGCAGCCCTTGATGACCCAGTTGTCCGGTGCAATACGGTCCGGCCCGGAAAAGCTGCGGCCCCGGTCTTCCGATACGATGTGCACCATATCGCGGATGCTGTCCTGCAAAATGCCGCGGTACAGCACGTGGATATTGTCCTTGTGGTCGATGAACAGGTCAGTGCGGCAGCACTGGCAGCAGGACTGCGCAATCCGGCGCTCCCCGCTGAACCCGTTGCGCCCCGAGGTCTGTGCCAGGTACAGGGCCGACCCTTCTACAGCAGTATCCTTGCGGTTATCGAGCCAGGTAATGACGGCCTCTCCGCCGGACAGCAGGGCCACATCGAAATAACGCTGGTCAAAACCGGCGGTGTCCTGCACCAGCGGGCGGGCCGCCGACCAGGTGCGTCCCGCATCAAACGACTGGGCATAGTACACCAGGCCCGAATACTTGTTCTTCGGGTT
>DATAGL010000094.1:0-4747 GCA_036263755.1 Chitinophagaceae bacterium
GATATTGGGAAGGCAATGGAGCGTATGGAAAACATTGAAAGCCTGGACCGCCTGGCCGGCCTGATTGGTCAGGTCCACCACCTGTTCCTGGGCCAGGTGCAAAAACAGGTAAACACCGCACTTACCCTGCGCAACTGGGTCATTGGCTGTTATATCGTACAGTACGAGCAGCAGGGGGAAGACCGGGCCCAGTACGGGGAGCAGCTGTTCAAAAAGCTGGCCCAGCGGCTGAAGGAGGCCGGCGTCAAAGGCTTTTCTTTTACCAACCTGCACCTGTTCAAGCAGTTCTACCTGGCTTATCCCCGGATGATTCAGGCAGTGACTGAATATTTACGCGGTGCAGATCATCCATTCCTGAAGATGGTTCAGTCACTGCCTGAACAATCAGACCCGACCGGCCTGTCCCCGGGCCTGTTGCTGGGCAGGCTCTCCTTCACGCATTTTGTGGAGCTGATCAAATGCGATACGCCCCTGAAGCGCTCCTTTTACCAGACCGAAGCCATTAAAAATGCCTGGTCCGTCCGGGAATTGCAGCGGGCCATGAACAGTATGCTCTTCGAGCGCACCGGGCTCAGTACCGATAAAAAAGGGATGCTGGACAACTACCAGGAAGATAAGTCGCTTAAGATTGATGATGTCCTGCGGAGTCCCTATGTGCTGGAATTCCTGGGCCTGGAAGGGCAGGCGGCCTTTGGGGAGGCCGAACTGGAGACCGCCATTATCAACCACCTGCAGCAGTTCCTGCTGGAAATGGGCCGGGGCTTTTGCTTTGAAGCCCGGCAGAAACGGATCACTTTCGACAATACGCATTACCGCATCGATCTCGTCTTTTACCACCGGATCCTTAAATGCCATGTCCTCATTGATCTGAAGCTGGGCGAGTTCAGCCATGCCGATGCCGGGCAGATGAACGTATACCTGAATTACTTCCGGGAAAATGAAATGCAGAAGGGGGATAATGTGCCTATCGGCATTATCCTGTGCGCAGGAAAAAATGAAACCCTGGTCAGATATGCCACGGCCGGACTGCCGCAAAAAGTGTTTGTATCCAAGTACCTCATCAACCTGCCCAGCGAACAGGAACTGGAAGAAATTATCGCCGCAGAGCAGCGGAAGATTCAATAGGCCGGTGGAGATTGTCCGGATACTTAATGACCGGCTGGAGAAAAACCGTTCTGCTGGAGGTATTGAGCGGCCGGCCATCAGGCCGGCCGGGTTTTCGGTTTCCCTTCCTCCGCGGCAAGTGCGGGAGCGGTGGCCGTCCCACCCGGCAGGAACGTTGCTGCGCGGGCTCCCCCGGCAGGGCACCGCCGGGATTTCCTTTACCCTATAAGGCAGGGCTGCCACCCGCCGGCCCGTCCAGCAGGAACTGCCCGTCGCGGTAAATGACCCGTTCCGTGCCGTCCTGCAGCCGGGCGGTGACGGTGCGGTTGCTGGTGCTGATGATGTCCGTATGTACCCGGGGACAGCTGTTATAGCCCATGTCCGCCCATTGTTCTTCCGTTACCGCGGAGGGGTCGCCTGGGAAAGTATCCTTATAGGCATTGCCCAGGGCGATGTGGGTGTTCCCGAACGCACCGCCCATGTTCTCGTCGTACAGGGTCGTGGCCATGAACCGGGTGATCCGCGAATGGCGCTTATCGGTCAGGGAGAACTCCCCGACCTTGTCCGCATGTTCCTGGGCGATCATTTCCTTCAGGGCGTCTTCATTTTCCGTGGCGGAGGCGGCCACGACCACCCCGTTCTCAAAGGTGAGCGATACCCCCGAGATCCGTTTCCCGGAGTAATACAGCGGCTGGTTGAACCGGATGGAGCCCTGGGTGCCGCGCCAGTCGGGCGAGGTAAAGATCTCGAAACTCGGAATGTTCTTCCCGCCGCCGGAAAGCCATTTGCGGTGCGCGCCGATCCGGATGGTGAGGTCCACTTCCTCCCCGGTCAGGTGCAGCGTCTCGATGCGGAGGGCGTCGAGCCGGTCTTTGATCTCCTCGATCTCTGCCTGTACCTGCCGCCACCGCGCTACGGGGTCTTCTTCGCGCAGGTAGCAGGCTTCAATGATCTGCTCCCAGTAAGCCTCCGTGGAAAGCCCCGCTTCCGCCGCCATGGAGGGCGTGCCGTACAGGCAGAGCGACCAGGACAGTTTCCCTGCCTGCTCTTTTTGCTCCCGCATCTGCATATAGGGCGCACGGGCGCTGTTCATCCGGCTGATGCGGGCGGCGGGGATGCCTTCCAGGTAATGGACATCGGGCTCGGAAATAATGAATAAAATGTGATCGGTGGCTTCCACGATCCCCTGCCAGTAAGGCCGGGCGAAAAAGGATACCTGCTCGTCCGAGCCCTTTTCGAGGAGCAGGCGGGTGAGGCTGGATTCCTTCAGCTGGTCCGGCAGGTAGCTGGTGAGGAGGTGGCCGCCGGCGGCATACACTTCGCGGGCAATGGCCAGGAAGAGGTCCTTCGTGTTCTCCTGGCCCACGAGGAACACGGTATCTCCTTTCCCGATTCCTTTTCCGTTATTCAGCGCGTAATGCACCATCACGCGGGCATAGTTCTGCAGGAGGCGGTCGTCCAGTTTCATGATCGTTGGTTTTCAGGAAGGGCAAATGTAGCCCGGATGCGGAAATTCCGGCGGGTTCCTTTCCTTTCTGTAGCGAAACTATCCGGTCCGGCCGACCGGCTGCTCCTTTTTGTGACGGTGTTCGGTAAACGTTGGGACGAAATGCCTGTTTTCCCCGGTTCCGCCTCATTGGTTCCCCGGATCCTCCCCGGTTGCGCCCCGGTTCGCCCCGGATTCCGGGGAAAACCCGGGGAGCCAATGAGGCGGCATCCCGAAGGCAAAGAGGAATCATCCCGGGAGCAACCGCTCTCACGGGCCTGCCGTTCCTTGTTGCCGGCGGTTCCCGTTGCCCCGATGGAAAGGGATGCGCTGTTGAATGCCGATGGGTTAGAGAGGAATGCTTTGGCAGGCATAAGATAATCAGGACTAAAGCTTGCAGTGAACAGCCACCAGGATTGCTCCGTAAAGCTTTCCTCCCGGAAATTTGTAGCTGGTGTAAGGTTTGCATGGGTGAAGCATGCAGGATGCAAAAGCTGAAACCGCTGGCAAACCGAAAGACCCCGGAAGGATGGAACAATTTTTCGCCGGGGTTTACCATGCTTTTTCATTTGTGATCCGCTTCTTCCGGGAGGTGGTGAAGCGACCTTTCCAGGTAAAGGAACTCGTCCGGCAATGCCACCAGATCGGGTATAAATCCCTGCCGTTGATCTCGATGACCGGGTTTATTACCGGCCTGGTGTTTACCAAGCAGTCGCGGCCCTCCCTGGCGGATTTCGGAGCGACCTCATGGCTGCCTTCGCTGGTCTCCATTGCCATCGTCCGGGCGCTTGCCCCCCTGGTGACCGCCCTGATCTGTGCGGGCAAGGTGGGCTCAAGTATCGGTGCGGAGCTCGGGTCGATGAAGGTCACCGAGCAGATCGATGCCATGGAAGTGTCCGCGATCAACCCGTTTAAATACCTCGTCGTGACCCGGGTGCTGGCCACCACTTTTATGCTGCCGCTGTTGATGTTTTATACGGCCTTTATGGCCATGATGGGCTCCTTCCTCGATATCAACGCCAATGAACAGACCAGCTTCGTTACCTTTTTTGAAAATGCCTTCTCGACCATTTCCTTCCTAGACTATTTCACTTCACTGGCCAAGGCACTCATTTTCGGATTTACCATCGGCATCGTGGCCAGCTATAAAGGGTTTCATGCGCGCCAGGGAACAATGGGCGTGGGCCTGGCGGCCAACTCCTCGGTGGTCGTATCCATGTTCCTAATTTTCATCGAGGAGATCATCATTGTTCAGATTTCAAATTTTTTCAGAAACGGATGAATACAGATGTAGCAGCTGGCCGTTCGACGGGAGAAAAAGTAATCTCCATCCAGGGGTTGTACAAATCGTTTGGGCACAACCATGTGCTCCGGGGTGTGGACCTGGAGGTGCACAAAGGACAGAACGTGGTGGTGCTGGGAAGATCCGGAACCGGTAAGTCAGTATTGATTAAAATCGTGGCGGGCCTGCTCAAGCCGGACGCAGGGAACGTGGATGTACTGGGAAGGAGCATAGAAGATATTGAAGACAGCGAACTGAGGGCGTTACGGCTGAAGATCGGATTTTCTTTTCAGAACAGCGCTTTGTACGACAGCATGACCGTAGGGGAGAACCTGGAATTCCCCCTGGTGCAGAACTATAGCAGGCTGAGCAAAGGAGAGGTGAACGATGCGGTAGCGCAGGTGTTGGAGGCCGTAGGTTTGACGCAGACCCGGAACCAGATGCCCGCAGAATTATCGGGTGGACAAAGAAAACGGATCGGTATCGCACGGACATTGATCTTAAAGCCGGAAATCATGCTGTACGATGAACCGACCGCCGGTCTGGATCCCATCACGAGCATTGAGATCAATGACCTGATCAATGAAGTACAGGAGCAGTACCATACGAGTTCGATCATCATCACCCATGACCTTACCTGTGCCAAGTCGACGGGCGACCGGATCGCGATCCTGCTCGACGGCCGTTTTGTGAAGCAGGGGAGTTTTGAAGAGGTCTTCGCTACTGATGATGAACGGATCAAGAGTTTTTATGATTACAATTTTATACAACATAAATGAAAGAGCACAATAAGAAAAGGGCGGTTACCGTAGGCATCTTCATTGTCCTTGGCCTGGCGATCTTCCTGGTCGGTATCCTGACCCTCGGCGGCCAGA
>DATAGL010000095.1:0-2201 GCA_036263755.1 Chitinophagaceae bacterium
GGACTGGAAAAGACGCTGGCGGATCTCAATACCAAAAAGGCCGACCTGGAAGGGAAGCTGGCCAGCCCCGACACCTATGCACAGGCCGATGCGTTCCGTAAAACCGAGGTAGCCTACCAGCAGGTACTGCAGCAGCTGGAAAAAGCCAATAAAGACTACGAAACGGTATTTGAAAAGATCATGGAACTGGAATCCGGCCTTACGAGCTGAGTTCGTGCATCTTGATAAAATCCGACACCAGGTAGGCGATGAGTTTGCCCGTGGACGGATCGGTTTGTCCGCCCGTCAGCTGGGTCGCCCCCTCGCAGATATGCAGGTAGCAGGGCTTTGCCTGCGCCGCGCAGATATTTACAAACTGGCGGGCCTGCAGTGGGGAAACACCGCTGGGCGTTATAGCGCTGCTCAGTACTCCTTCCACGCTGTCGAGGTCCAGCTCAATACCCACCGGTCCGTCATCCGTAAAGGATACGGCATGACTCACGGCCTGCTGGAAGCTGCGCTTTTCATGCAGGAAGATATCTTCATAGGTGATGCAGTCCATGAAGGGATTGTTCACAAAGTCCATCCACACATTCTGGGGCAGGTAGTTTTCATGCAGGCCCACCACGCAATACTTCTGGAGGAACCCGTCTTCCTCGGCATACCGGAACGGGTTTCCGCTGTGCCGGCCTTCCACCGGCCGGTAATCGGTATGGGCATCGAGGTTGATGCAGTGGATCTGCGCCAGGGGGATGGCCCCGTTTGCCTGTAATCCTTTGGCGGCGCCTTTGATCAGCGGGTAGGCATTGTTGTGGCCGCCCCCGATCACAATGGGCACCTTATTCTGGGAAACCACCAGCTTGATCAGGCTTTCCACTTCCTCATCAATGGTATTGACCGCATGCCGGTAGGCTTCCACCCGCTCCTCGTCGTTAAATGCGTTTTTTTCGATCAGGGCCTGCATATCGGAAAAATCAAATGCCCCGATCAGGGCCACGTCGTCGCCTTCCAGGAAATCATTGCTCTGGATGTTGAGAAAGGCCTGCAGGAAGGAAGCCCAGGCGGAACCCGTACCCCCGGTGCCCCAGTTGGCGCGTACGCCCATATCCTCCGGTATGCCGATGATCAGGTACCGGGCCGACAGGTTGGCGATCTGGTCGGGAAAACTACGGTCCGGCCGCAGTACGTCCACCACTTCCCCGATCTTGGTTTCGAAACGGCGGAGTTTTGTCAGGGAGAGGATGTCCGGTTTTCCAAAAGCTTTAAAATGGGTCAGGTTCATAAGAGGTCTTTTCGCTCTGAAAATTGCGGGTCCTCTATGACGTCGTCGTTCCGCTTTTTATACAGTACCATGCCCAGCGACAGGATGATGCCTGTGGACAGGATGACGAAAAAAAGGATCCCGTCATTAAATGTACTGAGTTTTAAGGCAGCAGGAATCTTGTAAAATAAAACGATGGTGATCAGGCCGCGGGGAATAAAAAAGACCTCGGGCACCACCTGTGTCCGCATAAAGAAGCGGAGGTACAGCAGCCGCACGATAAAAAGGGAGGCCACGATCAGGCTGCCGATGAGGATGACCTCCCGCCCGGCTATGAGGCGCACATCAATGGAATATCCGAAAAGAATAAAGAAAAACGTCCGCACGAGGAAGGAAGATTCGGCAGTGATGCCGTGCAGAAATTCCCGCAGCGGCTCCACCTGTTCCCTCGGAAACCGCTGCAGCAGCCGGGGCAGCGGCACCTGCTCCCAGTTGTTGATCATGAGCCCGAATACGAGGATAATGAGCAGGGAAGGCAGGTGGAGCAGCTTGCCCCCCGCGTAGATGAGAATGAGCAGGGAGAAAACGAGGAAGAACTTGATGTTCATCCGGGTCTTGGCCAGCAGGAGGAAAAGAAGAAACGACAGGACCAGGGACAGCAGGATGGCCACGATAATATTAGCCCCGAACAGGCCCAGGGATTTTACCGTCAGGATCTCCCGGGCGGTGAAATAATTAAAGAAAATAATGCCGAGGATATCCGAAAAAGAAGCTTCGTATACAAGGAACTCCCGCTTCTGCTCGGTAAGGTGGTGGATGCTCGGCAGTACGATGGAAGAGCTCATGATGGACAGCGGAAGGGCATATACGATACAGCTGACCAGGTCTTCCTTCAGCCAGGCATAGAGAATGCCGGCGATCAGCGCGGTAGACAGGATCAGGATGAACAGGGCGGTGAAAA
>DATAGL010000096.1:0-2443 GCA_036263755.1 Chitinophagaceae bacterium
CGTAATACAGGGCGCCCATTTCCTTCACGAGGCGCTGGTACGAAAAGCGCTCCATTACCTGTTCGCGGCTGCCGGCGCCGAGGCGGGTGCGCAGGGCGTCGTCTTCCACCAGCGACAACAGGTGCCGGCAGAACGTTTCCCCGTCCTGTACGTCGGCCAGCAGCGCCGTCTCCCCTTCCACCACGATATCGCTGATGCCGCCCACCCGGGTGGACACGATCGGCTTGTTGGCGGCCTGCGCCTCGATCAGGCTCACCGGCGTGCCTTCGTTGAAGGAGGTCAGGGCAACGATGTCCAGACCGGCATTGATTGAATCCACATCACTGCGCCAGGAAGTAAATACCAGCGGGTGCGGGTGCCAGGGATCGTTTTCCCCGGTGAAGCGGATGCCCGATTGGGTGGCCATGTTCTCCAGGTCGGTCCTCGTTTCCCCGTCTCCGATGATGAAGGCCTTTACCTTGCGGCGGCTGTTCTGCAGCACATGCGCGAGGCCCTTCAGGAAAAGATAATGATTCTTTACCGGAACGAGCCGGCCGATGATGCCGATGGCGATTTCGTCGTCGGCCAGGCCGAACTCCTGCCGGAAGCAGGCCCGCTTCGCCTCCTGGTCCTGCCCGAACTTGTCCAGGTCGAGCCCGAGGCGGATGACCCGGAACTTGTTTTCGGGTGCGATCCGGAAATCCTGCACCAGTTCCTTTTTCTGCTGGTCAGAAATGGCCACGATAGCCGTGGACTTACGGGCCAGCATCCGCTCGGTGCGGATAAAGAAGTTTGTTTTCAGCGTATTGAAATAGGAATGGAAAACGTGGCCGTGGAAGGTATGCACAATGACGGGCACCCCGGCGGCGGCGGCGGCCAGCCGGCCCAGCGCGCCGGGCTTGGCAGCGTGGGTATGAACGATATCGGGCCGGAAATCGCGGATCAGCTTCAGCAGGTTCCGGTAGGCACCGTAGTCGGAGGCGGGGTTGATGGAGCGGCCCATGCCGGCCACCGTTACGTATTCAATGCCCAGGTGGTCCACCAGGTATTCGGCGCTCCGCTCATGGTCTTCCTTTTCGCCTACCACCAGCAGCGTCTCGAACTCGGGCGCCAGGTACTTGGTGAGGTAGGTTGCATTGAGCACGGGTCCGCCAACGGCGAGCCGGTTGTGAATTCGTAGAATACGCGGCATGGCCGCAAAGGTGCAAGAAAAATTTAAACTTACACGGCTCCGGAGGACAGGCGGGGGTAAAAGCCTATTTTCGCCGGCGGAGAAACCGCCGTGAACAATCTAACCATCTGGGATCTTGTGCTCACCCCAATCTTCCTGCTGATCCTGTACGGATGGGCCAGGCGCACGCGCGACCGCAACTATCATCCCCGGCACCCGCTGTATTCCTATTACCTTCCCGGGCTGATGGTAAAGTTCGGCGGTGCCATTTTTATCGGGTTGATCTACGAATATTATTACAAGGGCGGCGATACGTTCCACTATTTCTACCACAGCAAGGTGATCAACTCGGCATTGGGCGAATCGGTCGAGATCTGGGTCAACCTGCTGCTGCGCACACCGGTCAACGACATGCACGAGCTGTATCCCTACGTGTCGCAGATGTACTGGTACCGGGACGTTTCCGCCTATACCGTTTCGGTGGTGGCCGCCATTTTCGGGGTATTCACGAATAATTCCTACATGCCTATCGCCCTGCTTTTTGCCTTTATGGCTTATTCGGGCATCTGGGCCATGTACAAAACCTTTTATACGCTGTACCCCAACCTGCACCGGGAGCTGGCCATTGCCTTCCTGTTCATCCCGAGTACGTTCGTCTGGGGCTCGGGGCTGTTCAAGGACACGCTTTGCATGTTCGGCCTCGGCTGGATGACCTACACCACCTTCCGGATCTTTATCAACCGCGATTTTTCCATAAAGAACATCACGCTGCTGGTATTGTCCTTTTACCTGGTGGCACTGATCAAGGTGTACATCCTGATGGCCTTTCTGCCGGCGCTCAGCCTCTGGCTGCTGATGACCTACTCGAGCCGGCTCCGTTCGGCAGGGGCCCGCTGGCTGATCAATATCCTGTTTGTGGGGGTTACGGTAGGCGGCTTTTTATGGGTGAGCCGGCAGTTCGCCAGCGAGCTGAACCGCTATTCGCTGGAAAACCTGAGCGAAACGGCCCGGATCACCAACGTATATATCCAGCGCCAGTCGGGTGATGAGGGATCTGCCTATTCGCTGGGTGAAATGGACGGTTCCGTCGCTAATTTTTTAACCCTGATGCCCTCCGGCATCGTCGTGACCCTGTTCCGGCCCTTTGTCTGGGAAGCGCGGAAGCTGATCGTACTGATCTCGGCCCTGGAGGCCCTGATCTTCCTGTATTTTACGGTCCGGCTGTTCTTTGTGATGAAGCGCAATACCGTCAGAGCCATCTTCCGCGATCCCAACATTATATTCCTGCTGGTC
>DATAGL010000097.1:0-3848 GCA_036263755.1 Chitinophagaceae bacterium
GTTTTTTAAACATTACTGGTAAATCGGCTTTATGAAATGGTTGCGCAACAATAGCCTGTCGATCGTTTTTTTTGTCTTGTTCGTACTGACCCTCATCGGCCAGGTCTTTACCGGCATCAAACAGCACAATGAAGAGATGAGGGATGAGGGAGGGAAGGTGCTCAGTCTTTCGGAATACCTTTCTTCGGGTCATTTCCTGCAATCTACTTTTGAAAACTGGGAAAGCGAGTTCCTGCAGATGGCCCTGTTCATCATTCTGAGTATGTTCCTCTACCAGAAAGGCTCCGCGGAATCCAAAGACCCGGAAAAAGAGGAAGAGGTAGACCGTGAGCCGGATCCTAATAAAAAAGATGCACCGGCGGCTTTGCGCAAGGGTCCGTTTATCCGCGAGTTATACCGGCATTCCCTCTGCTATACCCTGTCGTTTTTGTTTCTCCTTTCCTTTTGCCTGCACTGGTACGGAAGCAGGAAAGACTTTAACGAAGAACAACTGCTCAAAGGAAAGCCTACCGAGGGTCCACTGGAATACCTGAGCAATTCACGGTTCTGGTTTGAATCCTTCCAGAACTGGGAAAGCGAATTCATTTCCATTTTTGCTATCGTAGTGCTCACCATCTTTTTGCGGGAAAAAGGCTCACCGCAGTCAAAGCCTGTCGATGCCCCGCACAGCGAAACCGGCGGCTGACCATTGCCGGCTTTACCGGACCAGGCAACCGGCAGGAGTGCAGATTCCTTATTTTCGCCGCCATTATGAATGGCGGCTTTTTTCTGCTTACCGGTATCTGGGATCGTTTGCATCCGCTGCTCGTGCACCTGCCGATCGGCATCCTGCTGCTGGCTGCTGTGATTCAGGCGCGGTCTTCCCGCAAAGGATACCAGCTGCCGCTTCCGGCGCTCCGCCTGATCTGGCTTTCGGGTCTGGCCACGGCCCTTCTTTCCCTGATCACCGGATTCCTCGTTTTTTACAACGGTACCTATCAAAGCCCTGCGGCCCTCCTCCACCTGTGGCTGGGCATTTTACTGACCCTGGTTACGCTTTTTGTGACGGCGCGCGTACTTTCCGGGCGCAAGGATACCCTGTTAGCTGCTGCTCTTGCTGCACTGGTGCTGCTGATCCTGCTCACGGGGTATTTCGGCGGGCTGACAGCCCATACCGGGGAAGGAACTGGGATATAGGAGCCTCATTCTTTCTTTTCATTGGACACAATCAGCAAACTGCTAACGAAGGCAACGGTTGAGGCACCATGTTTGCGGCAGCTCTGTTGTCCTGACCCGGTTACCGGCGGTCCGGCAACCGGGAAACAGATTGGCTTTGCGAATAAAGAATGTTTTATGGTATTTGTGCGCACGATTGAAATTGACGGGAAGTCTGCCCAGTATGAGGTGTTTTCGGAGGACGGGCGCTTTTTTGAAGCGGTCCTAGCCTCATTCTGTGAGGGTCCCCAATGCCCGCCCCGGAAGATCCGGTTCACCCTTGACCGGAATGAAGTAATGGCCCCGGCGGAACAGTACGGAATCGCCCGGATCCTTGTCCGGGATTACCGCCTCCCGGGCACCTATCCGGGACAACTACCCGGTGACCACCAGCGGCACCGTGACCGCTAATCCTGGGCCTATTTTCTTTCTCTCCGGATGTATGAATTCCCCGATGTAATGGCGGTACTCTATTGCGCTGGCTGCCGGTCCTGCGTTTCGCAGGGTTAATGCGGATCAGAATACCGTCAGTATGTGCAGTTACTTTGTGCCGGAAACCCCGGGTTACAACCGTAACGGCAGAAGGCGCAGCGTGAAGTATTACCTTTTATACTAATCGGACCAAACTTTTTATTCGCGGAACCGGTGACGGCCGGTCAGCTTCCCGGACGCATTGTATATTTCCGTGTACAGGAGGCGGCCTTCAGCGGTAAAGTATTTCCATTGTCCTTTTCGGTGGCCCTGTTCATACCAGCCTTCGGCCACGGTAGCTGCATGGGTTTCTTTCCAGTGACCGTGGCGCAGCCCGGATACATACCGGCCGGAATCGGACAGGACACCCTGTTCGGTATAGTTGAGGTACAATCCATGGTGCAGGCTCTGGTGAAAAGGCGGCAGGTAATGAGCCTGCCGGTCCTGTGTATTGTGTCCGATCTTCTGGAAAATGGAGTAATGTTCCCCGTCCTGAGCTTTCGGACCGTATGCCGGTTGAAAATACCGGGAAACATCTTGGCCTTTCAACGCCTGCCGGGTAATGGCAAACTGCTGGGCTTTGGGGTGTGCGCGGCGCAGGTCGGACTGCACGAGGTGGTAGAGGTCTGCCCGGTAGGTACGCACCGTTTTAAGCTGCCCGTTCGGGTACCAGGTCTTCCATTCGCCGTCGGGCAGGTTCCGGACCAGTGCTCCGGAGTCGCAGCGGTTCCCGTTATGAAAGTAAGAGGTCCAGGCCCCGTGCAGCTTTCCTTTCCGGATGTGCACGACGAACTGTTCCCGGTAGGCGTTCCAGGCTCCGCTGGCCCGGTAATAGCCCGGGGCGAGTTTTGTTTTTTGTACCGATGGATTGTTTAACAGGCTTTCGATGGGCGCCCCGGAAAGGGAGGGAGCCGGCAGGGAAGGAGCTGCCGCCCACAAATGCATTCCAGGCTCCGGAACCATAGGATCATCCTGCAGCAGGCAGAAGGAAAAAGCTGCCAGGACCAGGCTTCTGCAGATCATAGCTTGGGGTTTAGTAAGCGAATAAAGAAAGCAATCCAGAACAAAGCTATGCATCAAAATATGAACCAGGGCCAGGCGGGGCACCACTTCCGGGCGATGGGAATGGGAAGGTACGGTTCAGGAACGCATTAAGAAAAATTAGATACATTGCGAGTGGGAAGCATGATTAAAATATTTTCCATAAACCAGCCACTCGGGTGGATGAAATTGCCTGCTTCTGCGGAAAAAATGCCGGAAGAGTTCGGAAATTCAAAAATTAAATAACAAGCGGAAAGGGCGTTTTTATAAAAAATTATTCCAAAAAAGTGGCTGCTCCTTTCCCCACAAATATGACTATTTGGTCTTACCGTGTCCCTGGTTTTTTTATTTGCCGTTATATATTAGGAAAAGACGAGCCCGCCGTAAAATTACGAGGGGCATTTCCGAAAGGATCGTAATAAGAGTTTATATAGTTTTGCCTGATTCTCAACGTATTTTTCCTATGCAATACCTGTTAACCCGCCTTCAGACCCGAGGATTATCGGAACAGCAGTCAGAACGAGTACTGAGGGTGCTTCACCATTGGCTCCAGGCCAATTACCCTGTCATGGGGGTCGTATCCAAACAATTTCTCGCCAGTCAAACTATCAAGGAGGAATGTGAACAGGCCTTTGAGTGGCCCCTCACATATGTCGAGGAGGATTTGGCAGTAAATTGAATTATAGCTGATCGGAAGGACAGGCCCCGCTTTTAAGCGGGGCTTTTTCGTTGATTTATGGAATTGAGAGATAAAACCAGAAATCCATTGCTCCTACTACTATACCAACCATGCTACTCATAACGGAGCCGGTAACTGATCTTTTGAAAAAAATAAATAACATATTTATGGGATTGTCCATCAATCCAGAAGCTACTTGTTTTGCATCAAAAAGAAAGATGAATCACAAGTATAAACGGACATCCCTTAAAGGAAAAACCTTTTACCTGCCCCTGCTTTTAGTTTTTATCAGCATATTCAGCAGTTGTCAGAAGAATAAAGAAGAAGCACCTGATTCTGTACCCTCCATTAAGTTCACAGTAAACGGTATTACATATGAAGCAAGTGGTATGCTACTGGACACTGACAACACCAACAGTGATAATGGTGCGGTGATCAATAAAGCAAATCTCCAAACCTATAC
>DATAGL010000098.1:0-1655 GCA_036263755.1 Chitinophagaceae bacterium
GCTGTGCAGCAGGAAAAGATCGGCTTCCGAAAAATACTGGCGCACGGTATCCTTATCCGGGTTCGGCACCAGTTCAATTTTATGTTCCAGCCCCGCATCGGCCACCTGTTGCTTCAGTTTGCCGAAATACGCGTCGTCGCAGCTGAAACCGGCGATCCGGTAGTGCAGCTGCGGGAATTCATGTACCAGCAGGGAAACCGCACGGATAGCATGTTCATAGCCTTTGCGGCCCGAAAAAGCGCCTACCGAAAGCAGTTGATAGGGACGGCCGTTATCCGGAAGGCTGAAGTATACTTCTTCAATTCCCTGGGGGATCACATACAGGGCGTTCTTGCCTTTACGGGCAGCCACCCATTCGCGCACATATTCGGTATCCACAATGATGCGTCGGGCAGAATGGATCAGCAACCACTCCAGCACGCTGTAAAACAGCCATTGCAGGATGTATATTTTTTTACCGGAACGGCGGTAGGCCTTCCGGGTTTCCAGCGTCAGCAGTCCGTGAATGGTGATCACAGCATTGCGGCCCATGACCCGTAGGCACCAGAGCAGCACCAGGCCCAGCAGGCTGGAACCGTGCAGGTGAACCACATCAGGTCGGAACTGCCGTACTTCCCGCAGTACCTGCGGCAGGCGGCAAACAGCAAAAAATTCAAGGGGAAAAGGGTTCCTCAGCCGCAGGATGCCAAAGCCCTTATAGGTAGTCCGTTCATCGCGGATGCCTTTGCGCGGAAGGTCAATGACGCGCACTTCATCCCCGCGGTCGGCCTGGGCCCGTGAAAGTCCGTATACGGAAGCTTCTACCCCGCCTTTCGGCACTTCGGGGTTCACCGGAAAAAGTCCAATCTGGAGTATACGGCTCTGTTTCATTCGGGTTCGGTTGAGTAATCGTGCTCGCTGTAAAGGTAACCATATGGCGTGTGGGAACCTTCCAGAATATTTTCAGATGATTTATAGCCCGGCAGTACGGACAATCCGCACAATACCAGGATATTCAGGCACATGGTTGATGTACTCAGGGAGTTGTTCCCCGACCCGATCATAAAGAACACGGCCAGGATGATCAGGCGCACCGGTTTCCGCACCGGTTTGAGCACCTGCATCAGGAAAAAGAAAACGGAGATGCCCAGGGCGATGGTCATCAGGATGCCGTATTTAAAGATCCAAACGATCCAGAAATTTTCAATGATTCCGATGCCTTCCAGGTTCATGGCCGTATCAATATCCGATTGGGACATACCCCAGAGAAGGTCCTGGGTATTAACGCGGTCGAGCAGGTTGTACACGTCCATCCGCACCTCGGCGCTGTCATCGTTGTACGAAACCTGCATGAAACGTTCGCCGAAAGGCGTGCTGGTCACCAGGTACACACCGGCAGCTCCGACAAGGGAAAGCAGCAGGAGGTACAGGCCCAGCCGGTTGGCTTTACGCATGCCCGAAAAATAACGGAGCTCGTAAAAAAGGATCAGGACGAAACCCACCGTCAGGCCGGCAAGGGCGCCGCGGGCACCAAAGGAAAGCATCGCCAGCAGTGCCGTGCCGTAAAACAGGGATTTCATCGCCAGACTACGGTAATAGGCAATAAAGAAAACGGCCATGGAGCCGATGATGAATGCATTGTTCAGGCAGTATCCCTGGAAAGCAGTGGAGCGGAA
>DATAGL010000099.1:0-2745 GCA_036263755.1 Chitinophagaceae bacterium
GGGAAGCCGGATGCCTTAACGGCAGTGGACGTGACGAGGGCGGAAAAGAGCAGTGGCACCCTGCAGGTATTTCCCGGCTATTGCATCGGTACCAACTTTGATGTGGAGTTCTCCGGCAATGGGGGCTACACCGGTTACGAAATCCGCCTGTGGAAAAGCGTGAATGACGGTCCCTTCCAGCCCGGTGAGGCAAAGCCTTACGATGCGCACCAGCAGTTCTGGGAAACGAATAACCCGGTTCCTGAAAAACGGCGGTACCATTTCCTGATCACGCCGCCTGCCGGAACCTATTGCGGCAGGGTAGCTTCCACCGATACGGTTACCGTACACATCGGCCAGCTGAATGCACCGGTTGTCATTCCGCACCTGAACGGAATCACCGTAGCACAGCAGGAACCCGATGCCACCTATTTATGGGAGATCCAGCAGGGTGCCCTCTGGAACACCGTGGATGGCGCGGCCACAGGCCTGGTGTTCCAACCGCGGCAATCCGGCACCTACCGGGTGGTGGCGTTCAAGCATGGCTGCCGGGAAGAATCACTGCCTTTCGCTTTCGTATCCACTTCCCTGGGAACCGACCCGGCCGGGGCGGCAGGGATCACCCTGCTGGCCAATCCCTCCTCCGGCAGGTTCCGCCTGAAAGGGCTGAAGCTTTCCGACCGGTGGCAATCGCTGGTGGTGCTGGGAACCGACGGAAGGCGGGTGGCAACCATCACGGACCTCCGCGGACGCACAGGGGTGGATGCAGACCTTTCCTACCTGCCGTCCGGCCTGTATTTCTTTGTGCTGTACCGCGAAAACGGGGGCTCCGTACACGGGAAGTGGCGGAAACAGTAACGCAGGATAACAGGGATCAAAAGACGCAAAACAAAACCCCGGTGCACCACCGGGGTTTTGTTTTGAACAGAACGGGTAAAAGCTTTATCTGTTG
Source organism: Chitinophagaceae bacterium (assembly GCA_036263755.1). Classification (GTDB taxonomy): domain Bacteria; phylum Bacteroidota; class Bacteroidia; order Chitinophagales; family Chitinophagaceae; genus Flavisolibacter. Next base: position 932 of record DATAGL010000099.1, read on the forward strand.
CTGCAATCCACCGCATCCCATCACCTGACCTTATCAACGCGCACAGGCCTCCGGGTTGTTTCCTGTTCCTTTACCCATCCGCCAGCTCGATCCATACCGGCGCATGGTCGCTCGTCTTTTCCCAGCCGCGTACCTGCCGGTCCACGCCGGCACCCTTCAGGCGTTTCACCAGCGCAGGGCTCAGCAGGTGGTGGTCGATCCGCAGCCCCGCATCCCGACCGTAGGCATTGCGGAAATAGTCCCAGAACGTATAGATCGTTTCGTCCGGGTACAGGTAGCGCAGGGCATCGGTCCAGCCCTGCGCCAGCAGCGCTTCAAAGGCCGCACGCGATTCGGGCCGGAAAAGGGCGTCCTCGGTCCAGCGCTCGGGCTTATAGGCATCGCGCCCTGTGGGTATCACGTTATAATCACCGGTGAGCACCACCGGTTCTTTGGACGAAAGGAGGGTGGCGGTATGGGCTGCAAACGCTTCCATCCACCGGAGCTTGTAGTCGAACTTGGGGCCCGGCGCCGGGTTGCCGTTGGGCAGGTAGAGGCATCCGATCCGCACGCCCTGCACGCGCGCTTCGATGTAGCGGCTCTGGTCGGGGTCCGGGTCTTCGGGCAGGCCCTTTCTCAGTTCTTCCGGTTCGGTACCGCGGGCCAGGATGGCTACGCCGTTCCAGCTTTTCTGGCCCTGCCACACGGCCCGGTAGCCGGCCGCTTCGATGGCTTCCAGCGGAAATTTTTCCTGCGGTGCTTTCAGTTCCTGCAGGCAGGCCACATCGGGCGCGGTTTCTTCCAGCCAGCGCAGCAGGACGGGCAGGCGGCTGCTGATGCCGTTGACATTGTAGGTTGCTATTTTCATGAAGGAAGGCCGGCTGTACCGGCACCGCGTAAAGTTCCGGTATCGGGCGGAAGGAAAAAAGAAAAGCGGTTGCCCGATAGGAATTTCCTTTTCGTTACAGGTAGGAAAAAATTTTGCGCAACCGGAAAGTTGCGTATTTTCATGCAACCTATTGGTTGCAAATCTAACACCTATGCACCGTGATGTTTTCCTGGCCATAGCCGACCCGACGCGCCGCGCCATCCTGACCCTGCTGGCCGCACAGGCCATGACACCCGGCGCCCTGGCCACTCAATTCGACAGCAGCCGCCAGGCCGTGTCCAAGCACATCCGGGTGCTGGCCGATTGCGGCCTGATCCGGCAGGTGCCCTCCGGCAGGGAGATCTATTACCATGTCGATCCATCCCGTATGAAAGAAGTGGACCGGTGGCTCGCCCCGTTCCGCGAACTGTGGGAAAAGCGGTTCAGTCAGCTGGACAAAGTACTGAAGCAGACCAAAAAATAAAACCAACCATATGCATCAGACCCTGCTTACCAAAGATCCCTCCGGCAAAAAAATGACCATCACCCGCTCCTTCGATGCACCGCCCGTACAGGTGTGGCAGGCCTGGACCGACCCAGCATTGCTGGATCAGTGGTGGGCCCCGCAGCCCTGGCGCGCCGAAACAAAATTCATGGATTTCCGGCCCGGCGGCTATTGGCTTTATTGCATGATCGGACCGGAGGGGGAGCGGTCCTGGGCGAGGGCCGATTACCTGGAAGTGGATGCTCCCCGGAGAATTACTTCAAAGGATTCCTTCACCAATGAGAACGGGGACCGGGACCATGAATTTCCTTCCATGAACTGGATCACCACCTTCCGGGCATCGGAAGAAGGAACGGAGGTAACCGTTGAGATCACCTGCAATGAGGCCGCTGACCTGGAAAAGATCCTGGAACTCGGCTTCGAAGAAGGATTCTCTTCCGCGCACAACAATCTCGACCAGAT
>DATAGL010000100.1:0-1780 GCA_036263755.1 Chitinophagaceae bacterium
TCACCGAATCTGCCCGCACCGGATAATTTTTCCAGTGGTGCCGGAAGGAAACAAGGACAATGGAATCGCTGCCTTTGAAAGGGTAAAAGTTCCGGCGTTGTGCAGCGGAATACCGGGGCCGGTACTGACAGTTCTCATCCACACCCCTGATCTTTTTCGGTACCCCGGGCGGGGCTTCCTTTTTCTGGGCACTTCCGTGCAGTCCGATGATCAGGAATAAAAAAAGCACCCCGGGGTACTTATGCATAGCAGTTGTTTGTTTAAAGATAAGCTGAAGCAGTCCGAAAGCGTTCTGCCGGTTCCGCTCACGGCCGCGCTTCCGGTAGTGAGTTAGCCATTGAAAAAAAGCCGCTCATTGAGCGGCTTTTTCTTAAGAGCGTTTTCTTTTCAGCGGAGCGTAGCCGGGATGCTGGGCTACTGAGCTGGATCCGAAAAGAAGTACTCCAAGGATCGATTTCATGAAACGAAGCGGATTGAAAGAAGGCTGGTAAAAGTCCTTGTAGATTTCAACCTGTTCACGTGCATGTGTGATGTTCCTGTTTTTCATATTGGATGGGGTTTGTGGTTCGAAATTTCAAGATACACATTGTTGTGGATAATTTTCTGTTTTTTGTGGAAAAAGGCGATTATTTTCGCCTAAATCCCGCACTTATGAAATGCCTGAACTTAAAACTAACGTTCGCGACCCTCGTTTTATGCGCCGCCGGCGCATCTGCCCAGGTGCGGCTCCCGGGCCTGGGGCCTTCCATCAAAACGGATGTACAAAAAGTAGTGGCCGATTTTCCCTCCCAGTTTGCCTCGCTGCGCGGTGAGGTCATTGCCAAAAACCCGCAAACGGTGGAATATGCCTCGCGCGTACAGCCGCCCGGCGCCGAGTCCTGCATGATCACCCAGTATTCGTCGAACAGCCGGTCCATCTATTCCTGGCAGGCCCTGATGCTGTCGACCGAAGACTTTGAGGTGGCTGCCAAAAAGTACCGCTCCCTGTTCCAGCAACTGAAGGGCATGAATGTAAAGTACGTGACCGACAGCTACACACTGGTGGGCCACTTCGAAGAGCCGGACGACAGCCGCAAGTTCATGATCAGCGAACTTACGGTGGCCGAAGCGCCGGGTCCGCTGAAAAAGCTGCGTGTTGAAGTGTACATGCAGTTCGAATTCCCCGAATGGCGCGTAGGCGTTACCGTTTTCGAACGCGAGCGCGACGACGAGGAAAGGGGAGAAGTCAACGATTAACAAAAAAGCCGCCGGAGAGCGGCTTTTTTTAGGTACGATGCAGGATGTACGATGTACGGTGTGCTTGAGCGGCGGAGGCGTTTTTGAGGGGTGCGGCTTCTGTTGCACGCAAAGACGCAAAGGAGCGCGGAGACGCCAAGATATTCTTTGCGTGAAATAGAAAAGCCGCCCGCTAATAGTGGCTTCCTGTTAACTTATTAACCGGTCAACCATTCAACTCCCCGCTCCTAATACCTAACTCCCAATTCCAAACACCTATCCCCCGATCCGTATCTGCCGGCCCGCGGGCATATTCCGCCGCATCTCTTCCATGGCTTTGTCGCGCTCCTGCTCAAACTCGGCCTGGGTGAGGCGCTTGCCGCCCTTCGGCTCTTTAATGGCGGACGTGTTCACCTTTTGGGTGACTTCCACGGCACGGTAAACATCGCGGCCGTTGTTCAGGTCCAGCTCCAGGATCAGTCCGGGTAACTGGCCCTGCACATCGGGGCCGGCCGGTACCGGGATGTCGGTGGTGAACCAGGCCACGACCACGGCCGTATCGGGC
>DATAGL010000101.1:0-6305 GCA_036263755.1 Chitinophagaceae bacterium
AACACGGAAGGCCGCTTCCGATCCGGGTTTGCTGGCGCCGGACGGACTGCATTATTCGGCGAGGGAACATGGTATTTGGGCAGACCTCCTGCTTCCTGAAGTAAAAAAGGTATTGCGTTGAGGCGGAACCGTTAGCGGACGCGGGTCCAGGTGTCGGTCTTGCCGATCCAGGTTATACCAACATAGCCGCGGATGCTCAGGGTATTTTTGTCTTTCAGCTTGATGTAGGCTTTGTAGTCCTTCCCGTCCTGCGGGTTGTAGATCCGGCCGCCGGTCCATTCCTCATCATCCTTATCAAACGAAAAGTGACGCAGCACCACCAGCCCCACCAGCGGACGGGCGCGTAGCGAAGGATCCGGGTTGTTCCGGTCTACACGCGGTTTGCCGTCTTTATCATTGGTGGACCAGATCAGCTTTCCGTAATATTTTCCGTTGGCTTTATAAATCTGTATATGACCCCGGCCGCTGCCGTCCTTCCACACACCCACCACGTCATCCGGGTTCGGCGCAGCCCAGACCAGTAAGGCCAGTATCAGGGCAGGGAAAAGGAAAAGAAGCTTTTTCATAGTTAGAATCTTCAACCTTCAAATTAATCAATTTATTCCTGTGTAATTAAGCGGTTGCTTTCTTTTCATGTGTTTTTAACAGACCGTTCGGCGGCTGCTTTTTCCATGCTCGGGTATGTTCTGCCCATCCGGTAGGCCGGCACAGCTTCCCCGATCCCTTTCAGGTGAAGGTTTACCCGCAATGCATCCCCGGGTGGCCGCTCCAGGTAGCGGGCCGCCTCGGCGGAAAGGAGAATGGAATTGCCGGCTTCCTTCGTAGCAGTTTGGAGCCGGGAAGCAATGTTCACGGGCAGGCCCATAACCGTTAGGTTATTGTTGATCCCCAGACCGACATTCCCCATGATCACATGTCCGCAATGGATCCCGATGCCGGTTTCAAACCGGTGACGGAAATGCGGCTCCATGTAACTATCGTTCAGAGCGTCCAGTCCGGTTTCAATGGCTAGCGCCGCTTCCAGAGCGGAAGGCACTGCGGTAAACAGGTCGGTTTCCCAGCCGAAGGCCGCATACAGCCCGTCGCCCGCCGTTTCTATCACACGGCCGCCGCTGCGCTCGATACAGGACCGGAACAGCGTAAACAAGCGCCTCATAATGTGGATGACATCAAAGGGAAGGAAACGTTGCATGAAAGGGGTGAAATCACGGATGTCCAGGAAGAACAGGGCGAGTTCCCGGTCCATACCCATCGATTCATTGACCCCGCCGGCATCCACGTACATATCCCGGTCCGCTTCGTCGCGGATGATACGATGCAGGCGTACGCCGTCACCCAGCACTTTTGCCTGGCAGGCGAGGCGTACGGAATGCTGTCCGCGGGGCGCGTGTTTCAGCAGTTCCTTTTCGGCCTCGGTATGCGGGGCCAGCAGTTCCGCACCCTGCCGGACCAGTACCCGGCAGGTCGTGCACTGGCCCTGGCCGCCGCAGGCGTGGTAATGCGGGATCCCTGCCCGGAGGGCTGCATCCAGGATAGACTGTCCGGGGTGTACGCGCACCGAGCGGTCGCCGATGAATTCAATCCAGTAAGCCATGTTGTAAAGTTGCGCACGTTTGACCATTTAAATGTACGATCCGCCACGGCCATCCGAAAACGGTGGATTGCGAAATTTTATCAGGATGCCTTCCGCTTTTCCCGTTGTGCCAGGTACAGACCCCCGATCACTGCCGCAGTACCGGCATAGGTATAACCGGTCACCGGCTCTCCCAGGAGCAGGAAAGCATACAAAAAACCGAATAGGGGGCAGAGGTACAGCCAGGCCGCAGCCTTTACGGCGTCCTGCCGCACCAGCCAGAACCAGAGCTGAAGGGCCGCTACCGAAACGGGGAGCACCAGCCAGAGCACCGATGCCCAGAACCTTCCGTCCCAATGGGTAGCCTCCGGCCGGCCGAGCCACACCGTAAACGGCAGCAGGAGCAGTCCCCCGACCAGCACCTGCCAGCCGTTGATGGCCGTAGCAGAGAGTTTCCAGGTAACAGAAGCATAATAAACTGTGGCGGCAGAAACGGCGATCATAGCACCCAGCAGCACCAGCAGGCCGCTCAGGCTGGCCTGTGCATCGCGCAGCAGGGGATAGGTGGCCAGTACCACCCCGCCCAGGCCCAGCAGCACGCCGGTGATTTCCGTCAGGCGCAGCCGCCGCCGCAGCCAGACGGCCGACAGCAGGAGGATAAACAGGGGATTGGTTGCCGTGGACAGGGACCCGATACCGGCAGACACTTCGGTCATCGCATAACCAAACGCGCCGAGGTAGATCGTTGTATTCAGCGCGGCGAAGGGGAGGAGCTGGCGCCATTCGGTGCGGTCCGGCCAGAACTTCTGCCCGTGCTGGCTCAGGAGGGCAAACAGCAGGACCAGGACGCCAGCCAGCAGGAACCGGGTATTGGCCAGCACCAGCGGGTGGGCGGAGCGAAGACCGAATTTCGTAGCCACGGAGGCCGTGGCCCACAATGCCGCAAACAAAACTCCTGGTACAGCGTGGCGCATGGGAAAGGCGCAAAGGTAGGGGACGCTCCCGGACCTGTGCCGGCTGTTCTGTCGGCGAATGCACGATTGTGCCGATCCTGTGGATAAAGGGACTCCACAAGTTGGGGAAAGGCATCATATTGGCATATATATCGGGAAAGCAATGGATGCGCTGAAAAGGCACAACCAATCAACCTTAAAACCAGAGTTATGATACAAAATGCCAACGACCGCCCCACCTACATGACGGACCTGCAAAAATGCCTGAACAAGCTCGAAGCCGAAGGGTATAACGATCAATATAAAATGCAGGGTGAATCCCTGTATAACCTTTCCTGTGGCGTTAATTACAAGCCGGAAGACCTGATCGCCGTAAATTTCTACCGCTTTGAAGGTCCTTCCAATCCCGATGACATGTCGATCCTGTATGCCATTGAAACCACGGATGGCCGGAAAGGCACGATCATCGATGCCTATGGCTTGTATGCAGATGAGAACCTGGGTGCGTTCATGCAGGCGGTGGAGATCCACAAAAAGACAAAAGACAAGCAGTTGTACTAAGGAGAAGGCATAAAAAAAGCGGCTCAGCCGCTTTTTTTATGCCTTACCGGTTTCCCGTATTACGGGGTTCCCCCTCCTGCTCTTTTTTCCGGCGCTCTCCCTCTTCACTCTGTTGGGGGGCTTCCCCTGTTTTTGCCAGCTGAACCTCCAGGGGATCACGGAATGATTCCGGGTCCTGCTCGTTGTTCAGCACATCCTTGGGCAGCTGGTCATGGTGGTCGTGCGGATCGCTTTTCGTTTGTTTCGGGTTGTCCATATGTATCGTTTCCTGGAAAAATGGAAAAATTGGGGCCAGAATGGTACGGATGAGCTGCGGGTGAGACAACTGGAGGCACAGGATTAACGGGATTTTACCAAAAGCCCCGGGTTGGAAAAGGGAGGATGCTTTATTTTAGCGATCAATACCCAAAAATGAAACAGATCCTTTTGCTGCTGTTGCTGGTGCCGTTATTTGGCCGCGCCCAGGATTGCTCCCTCAAGAAAGATAAAGATGCCTTCAGCCAAGAACCAAAGCTCACCACCGGTTTCATCAACCTGAACGGTAAGCGGGTGTCGCTCGATGCCACGGCCAAGGAAATTGATTTTCTTTTTCACCTGGGCAGCGACAACTGTTTCGACGATGCTTCCACCGCTGTCGTCACCTTTGAGGGCGGACGCCTGAAATCCACGTTCCGGAACACCGGGACGATGAACTGCGATGGTTATTTCCATATCAATTTCCGGAATGGGGCCACCACACCCGGCCTGCTGCAACGGATGGCGACCAAGAAGATCGTTAGCATCCGCTTTACCGGCAATGCCAAAAATGAAACGGTGATCACCCTCAGTGAAGAGCTGCAACAGCAGGTGATGAGCCAGATTGCCTGCATCGTGAACGAAGGCAAAACCTTGCTGAAACCCTGATCAAAGCTATCAATAGAAAAAGCCGCCCCGGAAGGAGCGGCTTTTTTTTGCCCTGCTCAGGGCAGTACGGCGGCATTTAAAATCATAAGCAGAAACAATACGGTCAGCAGGCTGAGGAAGAAGCCAAGGGAACTGATCAGGTAACGGCTGGCCGGGGTGCGCAGGGTGTGGCTTTTAGGCGTGCTTTTCATAGTGATTGTTTTTAGGTTACGGATTGATTTCGGTACCGGTGCTTCTGCCGGATTGCCGGAAAGCATTCAATACCTCCACAAAGTACAGGGCTTCCGGTTCCCGGTCAACCGTATTTATCCTGCGTATCCGCTGCAGTAATGAGGCAGGCTTATGCTCCGATGGTTGGGACTTTTACTCGGATTCCGCCTGTACCGGGCAAGGCCTTTGCATGGGTGCTGTTCTATGAAGTATCTTGCGGTAAAACAAAACCGGATGTTCCGCTCCTTATGTTCCCTACCCCTTGGCATCTGCTTTCTCTTCGCAGGATGCGCTCTTTTCCCGGCCGGCGCTGCCGCACAATCGGGGAGCCGGGTCGTGGCCAATATGACCGGGCTGCTGAGTAATAAAGGCGTTTGCCGGGTCTGCCTTTTTTCCAGTGAAGCCTCGTTCAAGGGAAAAGGAACGCCTTTCCGCTGCCTTTCGGTACCCGTAGCGCAGAAATCGGCCCGGGCCGTATTCGAAGATCTACCTGCCGGAACGTATGCGGTTTCCGTTTTTCATGATGTGAACAGCAACAACCGGCTCGACAAGAATTTTATGGGCATTCCGAAGGAAGGCTACGGGGCGTCCCGCAACCGGCTCCCCTTTGCTGCTGCGCCCACTTTTGCCGATAACAAGTTCGAACTGCCGGCCGGCGCCACAACAACGCTTTCCATCCGCCTGCGCCACCTCTGAAACCCCCAGAGCCCGCTTCCCCGCTGCTTCCCAGCAGATTGTTAATTGGGTTTTCATTTGACGGGGAAAGCGGAAATTTGTACCTTCTATACCACGAAGGAGCTTTGCTATGCGCTTTTGGATGCTATTGATCTGTGGGTTTCTGGGCCGGTCCGCCGGCGCGCAATCCCCTTCCCTTCATTTTTCTTCCATCGATCATAAAGCCATGGAGCAGGACGACCTGCGCCCGGATTCCTTGGCTTATAAGTTAACGGCTCCGTTTACGAGCGAGCTGGAAAAAACAAGGGCCATCTTCCGCTGGATCACCGGGCACATTGCCTACCGGACCCGTCTGCCCTTTTCCCGCTCCGGCCGGTATGCGGCCCGGCACCGTTCTGAAACCGAAGATTCGGTACTGGACAGCAAGCCGCTGAATGAACGCGTGGCCTATGAGGTGCTGCGTGACCGCGAAGCGGTTTGCGACGGCTATGCCCGCCTGTTCAAAACGCTCTGCGATTACGCAGGCATCCGCTCCGAACTCGTTACGGGCTATGTGCGCACCGGCGGCAACCGTCCCGGATCTTTCCGGTCCAACCATACCTGGAATGCCGTGCGCATCGACAGCACCTGGTACCTCGCCGATGCCACCTGGGCCAGTGGCTACATCACCTACCTGACGGAAGAATTTGTCCGGTCCTACGACGATTTTTATTTCCTGACACCGCCCGACCAGCTCATCCGCAGCCATTTTCCCGAGGATGTGCGGTGGACCCTGCTGCCGCAGACCCCAACAGTCCGGGAGTTTCAGCAAACCCCGTTCAAATGCATGGCCTTCAGCTCTTCCCAGATCCTGCGGTTCTTTCCGTCCACAGGTATCATCGAGGCAACCGTAGGCGACAGCGTCCGGATTGAGCTTGAAACCGTGGATGCCGACAAGAAAATGATGGTGTATACGGGTCTTCCCCTGGATTCGGCCCGCTTTTCCACGCCCATTCCGGATACAGGCACCGGTGCCGTCGTCCGGGGGCGCAACATCTCTTATACTTTTTATCCGGCTACGCCCGGGGAGGACTGGCTGAACGTCGTCTACAACAACTATACGGTACTGCGCTACCGGCTCCGCATCCGGCCCCGGCCCCAACCGGTGGACAGCATGGGGCTGAACCGGGCATTGTAGAAAGCGCTCCCGCTACCGGCATTAATGGACCTATGGAAGTGCTCTGTGAACCAGGCGCTGATAAAGGCTTAGTGCCTAGGAATGATCAATTCTCATCCGAAATATGAAAGTACCTGTCTGCCTGATCCCAACCCCAAACTTCAAACGCCAAACGCCCAACCTCAAACCTCAATGCTCCACCGTCTGCAGTTCCGACTCTTCAATCAGTTCCTTGATCTGCAGCTCGTTCAGTTCCGTGCACATCTTGCACAGC
>DATAGL010000102.1:0-4645 GCA_036263755.1 Chitinophagaceae bacterium
CGGCGGTAGCGAAGCGCAGCGCGGGATGATCAGCGATTCGTGCCCGCCCCAGGAAACGGCCATCAGGAAGCAGCGGAGGCTTTCGCAGAACCGGGTGATCTTTTCCACCGTACCCTCCTTCAGGGTAAAGGTGATGAGGCCGCAGGCGCCGCTCATCTGTTCCCGGGCGAGGGCGTACTGCGGAAAGCCGGGATCCAGCGGGAACAGGACCGTGCCGATGGCCGGGTGCGCCTTCAGCCAGTCCACCAGGCTGCGGGTATTGGCGGAGATGCGGTCGAGTCGCAGGGGCAGGGTGCGCAGGCCCCGCAGCAGCAGCCAGGCGTTGAAAGGCTGGATGCCGCTGCCGATATTGAGGTATTCGGAATCGAAGATCTTCTTGATGCGCTCCGCCGAGCCGGAAAGCACGCCGCCCAGCGTATCGCTGTGCCCCGATATATATTTCGTCGCGGTTTGCATGGCCAGGTCGATGCCCAGGTCCAGCGGCCGCTGGTAGATGGGAGTGCAGTAGCTGTTGTCGATCATGGTCACGATGCCGCGGCTGCGGGCGAGGGCGGCCACCTCCTTCAGGGGCTGCATTTCGTAGTTCCAGGAATTGGGCGACTCCAGGTAGATGAAAGTGGTGTGCTCCTGCAGGGCGGTTTCGAAATTCCGGATGTCGCGCCCGTCCACGTACGTGGTGGACACGCCGAAGCGCGGAAGAATGACATCGAACATCTTCTGCGCCCAGGAGTAGGGGTTGCGCACCGAGACGATGTGGTCGCCGCTTTTGACGTTGGCCAGCACGCCGGCAAAAATGGCGGCGGCACCCGAGTTGAACACGAGGCTGTCCTCGGCCCCGTCGAGGGCCGCGAGCTTTTTGCGCAGGATGTCCACCGTGGGGTTCACGCCACGGCTGTACAGGTAGGCGCTCATTTCATCGCCGAAGGCGGCGCGCAGCTCGGCCACCGAGCGGAAGGCAAAATTGGAAGCCTGGATGATCGGCGGGGCGATGGCATTGAAATACTGGTCACGGTCTTCGCCGAGGCTGTTGATGATATGGGAAAGGTCTTGCATTAACTAGGGGTTCGGTTGGTCAGAAATTTGACAATAAAATAGATAAGAAGCAGGGCAGTAAATACGATGATGCCGGTGATGGCCAGGCCGCGGGTCTCCGGGTTGACGAAGATGCTGCCGGCCACAAACAGGTAGGCAAGGATGAATACGATGGTGATCCAGGGGTAGAGCTTCATCCGGAAGATGCCCCGCTCGTCTTTGCCGGCGCCGCGGCGGCGCAGGATGAACAGCGTGGCCGCAGAGGCGGCGAAGCCCATCGAGTCGAGAAAGATGGAAAAGCCCAGGATCTGCTCGAACTGGTTGGCGAAGAACAGCACCACGATGGCGATCGCGGTAAAGGCCGTCAGGCTCACCGTATACACATCTTTCCGCTCGTCCTTTTTCCGGAACATCGCGGGCAGGATGCCGTCCTCACTCATCGCATACATCACGCGGGGATTGCTCAGCAGCAGTACGTTCACATAGGCCAGCACGGCGATGAACAGCAGGCCGGAAAATACAAAGGAGCCGGTGGGGCCCAGCATCCGCCCAGCCACTATGGCCGCAATGTTCTTGGTGGTCTTCAGGTTCTCAAAGCCCACGGCGTTGTAATAGGCATAGTTCACCGACAGGTACAGCAGGATGATCACAAAGATGCCGGTGAGGATGCCGCGGGGCAGCTTCCGGGGCGCATCGTCCACCTCGGCGCCGAAGTTGATCGTTTGCTGGTAGCCGCCGTAGGTAAAGGAAACGGCAATAAGGGCCAGGCCGAGGGAGGCGATCACCGAAGTGCCGCCGGTGGCGGCTGTGGCGACGGCCGGCGCTTCCGCTGCCGGCAGGATGAAGATGGAGGAAATAAGAAACAGCAACATCCCGATCTTGATGATCATCAGCACGTTCTGGGTTTTCGCGCTCATGCGCAGGCCCAGCAGGTTGACGCCGTAGAACAGCAGAATGGCACTCATGGCAATGCCGGCCTTTACCGCATCGGAGGCCGGCTCGTCGAACACCACTTCCGAAAGGTAGGAGGAGCCGATGAGGGCCACCGCCGAAAGGGAAGCCGCATTGGATATAAGAATCACGCAGTTCAGGGCAAAGGCAATGGAGGGATGGTAGCAAAGGGCGAAGATCTTGTAATAGCCTCCTACTACCGGGAGGCGCGACCCGATCTCGGCATAGGTGAGGGCGCCGAACAGGGCAATGAACCCGCCGGCGATCCAGGCCCCGAAGAAAACGGTGGGCGAAATGGCCGCCTCCGCTGCGTCAGATGCCGTACGGAAAATGCCCATGCCGATGACCAGTCCAATCACGATCATGGTCAGGTCGAACAGCCTGAGCTTAGGTTTGGTACTCATGTGTTGGTTTGGATAGGCGCGTAAGATAAGGAATTGTGGTATTGGTGGTATATGTGGTACTGGTAGTATGGGTGGTATTGGGTAGTTGATCCGTTGAATGGGTTGACTTAGTTGATAAGGCTTTTATCGCTCCTTTCTCCTTGGCTCTGCGCGGAACGCTCCCTCCAGGCCAATTCCGGCTCCTCGTTTGTTCAGCGTAGGGACGCAATATTCCCGAGGCGGATCCAGACAGGGCCAGAACAGCATGTAATGGGAAACTCTGTGCGCTGCCGGAGAGAAAAGCTACAAAAGATGTTTATCAACGGAATCAACCCATTCAACGGATCAACTACCCAATACTACCAATACCACAAGTACCACCAATACTACAATTCCCCAACATATTTTTCCCCGTTTCCCAAACTTGCCTACATTTGCGGCCTTAGCTGGTTGGCGCCCGCGCGCCATTAAAAGGGAAGTCCGGTGTGAGTCCGGCGCTATCCCCGTAGCTGTAAGCTGTTTCCGGAAGAAACCGATGTAAGGTGCTTCATAAACAGTTGATCAGTTGATCGGTTTACAAGTAGTTCAACTTGTGAACTTGTAAACGGATCAACTGGTCAACTACCCGAAAAGCATCGGCTTGAACTTCTTCCCCTGTTGCCCTCCCACGCCACTGCGACCCCGTCGCGGGAAGGCCGGCAACAGACAGCAAGCCAGAAGACCTGCCGGCTAGGATTATTTTATCACCATTGCTTTCGGGTGAAAGGCAAGGATGGTAACCGCTGTCCGGACGCAGTTATCATTTCCATTCCTCTATTTCGAAGGCAGTCACAACCCGTTGTTTATGAGAAAAGCGTCTCTTAGCGTGGCTGCACTGACCCTGACCCTGCTGGCGCAGGCCCAGCAGGATACCGCCACCCGTCCGCTGGACGAAGTCGTGGTCACCGCCACCAAATACCCCCTCAAGCTCAGCCAGACCGGCAAAGTCCTGTCGGTCATCAACCGTGAAACCATCGAGCGCAACCTTGGAAAAGACCTCCCCCAGCTGCTCACCGAACAGACGAGCATCCTGGTGAACGGCGCCTTTTCCAACCCCGGCAAGGACAAGAGCCTGTTTCTGCGCGGTGCGTCCAACGACTATACCCTCATCCTGCTCGACGGGGTGCCGGTGAACGATCCCTCCGGCGTGGGCGGCGCCCTCGACCTGCGCCTGCTGCCCCTGGACAACATCGAACGCATCGAGATCCTTAAAGGCAGCCAGAGCACCCTGTACGGCGCCGATGCCGTGGCCGGGGTGATCAACATCATCACGCGCAAGGCCGGGCCGAAAGCCATCGGCGGGTTTGCCGGTGCCAGCTATGGTTCCTACAATACGGTCCAGGCCAATGCCGGCGTGAACGGCCGCACTTCCGCGCTGGACTATAACGTGAATTACAACTACACGGAAACTGACGGTATTTCCGAGGCGCTGGACACCACAAAAGCCGCCAACTTCGACAAGGACGGCTTCAGGCGGCACAGCCTGCAGACGATGCTCACCTTCCATGCCGGGAAGAAGCTGCACCTCTCCCCCTTTTACCGCTATACCTGGTACGGGGGCAACTTCGACGCCGACGCCTTTACCGACGCCGACACCCGCTTCTCCTACCTGCTGAACAACACCGGCGCCCTGGCCAAACTTGACCTGCCCGGGGGGTAGCTGAACGCCAACTACGGCTACACGTTTGCGAAGCGGGACTATACCTACTACAACTTCCGCGGCCGCTTCCAGAATGCCGATGTGTATATCGACCAGCGCCTGGGCGACGAAGTGCGCCTGCTCGGCGGGGTGAACTACCAGGCCTACCGCCTGCTCGACTCCACGCTGCCGGTGAAAGACCCGAAATCATCCATCATCAGCCCCTACCTGTCGTTCTTCATCCAGGGCGGCAACGGCCTGAACCTCGAAGTGGGCGGCCGCTATAACCGCCACTCAAAGTTCGGCAGCCACCTCACCTACAGCTTCAGCGCTTCCTACCTTCCGGTTGAAACGGTGAAGTTCTTTGCCAACGTATCCACCGGGTTCAAAGCCCCCACGGTAACGGAGCTGTTCGGGCTTTTCGGCGCCAACCCCGACCTGCGGCCGGAGCAGTCGCGCAACCTGGAAGGCGGCGTGCAGGCCGACCTGCTGAAAAAGAAACTGTCGGCGACGGCTACGGTATTCGACCGCGACATCACCAACCTCATTGCCTACCTCGGACAGTACGTCAATGTCGACGAGCAGCACGACCGCGGCTTCG
>DATAGL010000103.1:0-7778 GCA_036263755.1 Chitinophagaceae bacterium
ACAGATTCACCCATTCACCCATTGACTTATTCACCTCAATGCCGGAAATGCCGCATGCCGGTCAGCACATGCGCCAGTCCGTGCTGCTGGCAGTACTCGATGCTGTCCTTGTCGCGGATGGAACCTCCGGGCTGAACGAAAGCGGTAATGCCTTCGGCATGCCCCATCTGCACACAGTCGTTAAACGGAAAGAACGCATCGGAGGCCAGTACAGCCCCGTTCAGGTCGAACCGGAACTGGCGGGCTTTTTCAATGGCATGGCGCAGGGCATCGATCCGGCTGGTCTGGCCGCATCCCTTGCCGATGAGCTGCTTGTTCTTCACCAGGGCGATGGCGTTCGATTTCAGGTGCTTGCACACAAGGTTGGCAAAAAGAAGGTCCGCTTTTTCCGCTTCAGTGCTGGGGCGGCCGCCGGTCTCTTCCCATTTGTCAAAATTGCCGGCGTCCTTGCCCTGCTGCAGGGTGCCGTTCACTGCGTTCTTGTAAATGTTGGCCGTGGTTTGGGTGCTGTTCAGCTGCAGCAGGATGCGGTTCTTTTTGCTTTTCAGTTTTTCCAGCGCTTCAGGAGAAAATCCCGGTGCCAGCAGCACTTCAAAGAAGATCTCGGAGATGGCTTCCGCGGTGGCGCCATCCACTTCGCGGTTCGTTACCAGCACCCCGCCGAAGGCGCTCTCGGGGTCGCCGGCCAGCGCGTCTTTCCAGGCTTCGCTGACGGTGGGGCGGCTGGCGATGCCACATACGTTGGTGTGCTTGATGATGGCAAAGGTGGCTTCGCCGGAGGCATCCGTGCCTTCCGAAAATTCGCGGATGAGCTCAATAGCGGCGTCGATGTCCACCAGGTTATTGTAGGAAATTTCCTTCCCGTGCAGCTGCCGGAAACAGTCTTCCAGGTTGCCGTAAAAGACCGCCTGCTGGTGCGGGTTCTCGCCGTACCGCAGCACGGTCTGCCGGCCCTGCCCTACAACGGTCAGCGGTTCGGCGGTATTGAAATAGTTATTGATGGCAATGTCGTAGTCGGCCACGATACGGAAGGCTTTGGCCGCAAAGGCCCGGCGCTGCTCCAGCGTCACTTCGCCGTTCTGCCCCTGCAGGAGTTCCACCAGGGCGGCATAATCGCTTCTGGAGGCAATCACCGTCACGTCGCTGAAATTCTTGGCAGCCCCGCGGATCATGGAAGGACCGCCGATGTCGATCTTTTCGATGATGGCTTTTTCCTCGCTGGTGCTGCGCACGGTTTCCTCGAAGGGGTACAGGTCCACGATCACCAGGTCGATCTCGGGGATGCCGTACTGCTGCATTTCCTGTCGGTCAGTTTCCACGGCGCGCCGGCCCAGGATGCCGCCGAACACCACGGGGTGCAGGGTCTTCACCCGTCCGCCAAGGATCGAGGGATAGGTGGTGAGCGATTCTACCGGAACGACGGGGAGTCCCAGTCCTTCCAGGAACTGCTGGGTACCGCCGGTGGAGTAGATCGTGGTGCCCTGGGCAACCAGCTGGCGGGCCAGCGGTTCGAGGCCATCCTTATAAAAAACGGAAATGAGCGCAGACGCGATTTTTTTGTTCATACGTGGAGTTTAATGGAGCAGGCAGTCGTAAGAAGCCGCAAAAATAGGTTACCGGAGATTCATCACAAAAGCGCCTTTCTCGTTCACTGCATGGCAGGGTATGGCTGCCGCCTTGCAGGCCGCTTCCCATTGCTGTTGCTGCCGCCGCGATACGCTGCCGGAAAGCACCACCCGGCCCGGCTGTATTACCCGCAGGATCCGCTCCTTTTGCTGCCGGTGGGCACCCCCAACGACCAGCAGGTGCGGGCGATCAGTATACAGGTGGGGGCCGGGCCGGCTGGCGTCGAGCACCAGCACGCGGACGCCGGCTACCGAAAAAGCCGGTTGCCGCAGCGTGTCCACGGAATGAATGCGGTATAGCTGACGGGCCGGCCGGAAGAGCCGCTGCTCCAGCACGGAAGCCCGGCCGGCCGTATCGGACATGAACTCCGCCCGGCGGCTGGTAAGTACGTCCAGTGCCAGGAAGCGGCCGCCATCGTACACGATCAGGCGCTGCTGAACAGAGGCCCTACGGAAATCCACGGAGCGCAGCGTTACCAAAAGCAACAGGGAAAAGCCCAGGCCCCAGGCGGCCTTTTTCCGCCCGGTCCCGATCCATAAGGCGGCAGAAAGGATCAGGAGGTATAAAAGGAAGACCTGGGCCGTGGACAGCTGCACTCCTTCCCAGACAGCGCCCGGCACCCGGTCGGCGGCACCGATAAAGCGGTTCAGCCAGGAGAGCCCTTCTTCCACCACGGCGCCGGCGCTGCGGGCCAGGAACGGCCAGGGCGCCAGCCCGCAAAGAAGGATCGTGCCCAGCAGGAGCAGGCTGGACAGCGGAACGGCCAGGAAATTGGTCAGCAGGAACAGCAGGGGAAACTGGTGAAAATACCCCAGCGTCAGCGGAAGGGTGAGGATCTGCGCCGAAAGGGTGACTGCGTTCAGCTGCCAGGCCCCATCCACCAGCCGGTTGGAGAAATAAAGCAGTCCGTAGACCGGGCGGTAAAAAAGGAGCAGGGAAGCCACCGCCGTATAGGATAACTGGAATCCCACATCCCAGAGCCAGTAGGGGTTGAAAAGCAGCAGGAGAAAGGCCGAGGCCAGCAGGCTGTTGAGGGTTTCGCCCTTCCGGCCCAGGAGGTTCCCGCCTGCCAGGAAGGTAAACATCACGGCGGAGCGCAGTACGGAAGGACCGGCTCCTGCCAGCAGGGAGAAGCCCCAAAGCCCTGCTACCACCAGCACAAAACGGAGCGGCCGGGCAGCGCGCACCCGCGCCAGCGGGCGGGTAAGGCCCAGGAGGATGCCATAAATAAGACCGATGTGCAGTCCGGAAATGGCAATGACGTGCACCACACCAGTGCGGGCATAAGCCTGGACCAGCTCGGGGTCCAGGTGGTGGCGGTAGCCAATGAGAAGAGCTTCGGCCAGGCCCCGTTCGCGGGGTTGGCTTATGGCGTTGAACAGGGCCTGCAGCACGAAGGTGCGGGCGGTGCCGATCAGGCGGGACCATCCGGGCAGGCGGTCCGGTTCCAGTACCCGGTAGCTATTCTCTGCCAGATAGGCCTGGTGCGTAATGCCTTGCCGCGCACACCAGGCAGGATAATCAAAGGCACCGGGGTTGCGGCTTCCGCGCACGGGCTGCCCGCCGCCACGCACCAGCAGCCGGTCACCGGCCCCCGGCGGGCGCGGACCTTTGGCAAAATAGAGCAGGAGCCGCCCGCGGGCCGGTACCAATTCCCGGCCTTCCAGGGCCCACTCTGCTTCCGCCGTGGCTTTCCAGGTAGCCCCCTTTTCCAGCGGTTCTTCCAGCAGGCGCACAATCAAAGGGGTTCCCGGCGGCCGGTGACCTATCCAGTGTTGTTGCTGCGGAAGGGAAAGTGCGGCCAGTCGCCAGCTGCCCAATGCGGCGGTCAGCAGCAACAGCAGGCCGCCGCAAAGCGGAGCCCACCGGTATTTGCGGTGAACGGAGAGGAAGGCGTATAGCATAATGCCGCTGAAGGCCAGGCCGACGGTTACCGCACCGGTCCGTTCCGGCAGGTGAAGCCATTGTTGCAGCAGGATGCCGGCGACCAGGGGTGGCAGCAGGCGCAGAAAGGGAAGGCGGGACCATAGCGGGGGACGTTCAACAGGCACACCGAAAGGTACAGGCCGGCCGGAAAGCAGAACAGGGGTAAAGGCACAAAAAAAGGCGATGAATTTCTTCATCGCCCCAGGTGTTCATCATCCGTTAGCATTAGAAGGTGAACCTGATACCGAGTCCGCCCCAGTGGCCGCTGTAATAAACGCCGTCGTCAAACTCGAAAGCAGGTTGAAAATCAAATGAAACATTGATGGGCGCCCCTTTGAATTTATAGTCCAGGCCAACCACCCCGTCGATGCCTACGTGGCCCCGGCCCCGGCCGCGGCCGTAATACCGGCCCCGGTAGTAATAGTCATCATTATAAAAGCCTATGTGCACGCCCGGACCGGCATACCATTTCAGGCCGGGGGCGCCGGAAACAGGCCCGTGGATTTCATAAAGGCCTGTGAGCCGGAAATAGTTGCGGCCAAAGTGACCGATGAATTCGCCGGCGTTCTTATTAAAGAAGTGCTTGAACGAAACACCGACGCCGTCCCACACTTTTACGCCCAGTGCATTTTTGTAGCCATAGCCGCCGCCCGAACCACGCTGGGCCTGCGCTATACACATAAAAAGAACAAAAGAAGACAGGAGCACTGCTTTCCTCATGAATCCGTTGGTTTTTCTGACAGAAGCGATTTCCGTGCCAAAGAAGGAAGAGGCCGGTTTGCCCTGCGTTCAAATTTTGGTAATGGGCGCCGGAACCATGGCCCGCCCGCGCCGGCAACGGGTTCTTGCCGGGAAAGTTTGATTCTATATTCCCCCGGCGGGAAAGGAAAACGGCGGGGATGAGTAAACTGTCTGACCGCTACTGCCGTCGCGTCCGAAAAAAGCCGGACACACAATAAAAAAGGATGAGCCGACGATTATTCCGGTACTGTTTTTACTTTTATTATTCGGATTATTTCCGCCAACTTTGCAAACAACCTTCAAAACCCAATCCAATACAGCAGCATGGGACTTTTTAATTGGTTTACCCAAGAGATTGCGATAGACCTCGGAACGGCGAATACCCTGATTATACATAACGACGAAGTAGTGGTGAACGAGCCCTCGATTGTTGCCCTGAACCGCAACAACCCGAAGGAAGTGCTGGCCGTTGGCAAGCGCGCCCTCATGATGCACGAAAAGACCCATGAAAGCATTAAAACGGTACGACCCCTGAAAGACGGCGTGATCGCCGATTTCAACGCAGCCGAGCTCATGCTGCGCGAGATGATCAAGATGGTGTACCCGAAAAAACCCCTGTTTCCCCCGAGCTGGCGCATGATGATCTGCATTCCCTCTTCCATTACCGAAGTGGAAAAGCGGGCCGTGCGCGACAGCGCCGAGCAGGCGGGTGCCAAGGAAGTATACCTCATCCATGAGCCGATGGCCGCTGCCCTGGGTATCGGCATCGACGTGGAAGAGCCCGTAGGCAATATGATCATCGACATCGGCGGCGGCACCACCGGTATCACGGTGATCGCGCTGGCCGGCATCGTCTGCGACCAGTCGATCCGCATTGCCGGCGATGAGTTCACGGCCGACATCATGGAGGCCCTGCGCCGCTACCACAGCCTGCTCATCGGTGAGCGGACGGCCGAACAGATCAAGATCCAGATCGGCGCCGCCATGAAAGACCTGGAAAATCCCCCGGATGATATACCGGTGAACGGCCGCGACCTCGTGACCGGGATCCCGAAACAGATCTATGTTTCCTACCAGGAAATCGCCGAAGCACTCGACAAGAGCATCTTCAAGATGGAAGAAGCCATCCTCAAGGCGCTGGAGCAGACACCGCCCGAGCTGGCCGCCGACATCTACCGCCGCGGCCTCTACCTCACCGGCGGCGGCGCCCTGCTGAAAGGCCTCGATAAGCGCCTGAGCCAGAAGATCAAGCTGCCGGTGCATGTGGCCGACGACCCGCTGAAAAGCGTGGTGCGCGGTACGGGGCTGGCGCTGAAAAATTACGAGCGGTATCCTTTTGTTATGAGATAATATGGCTACAAGCCGCAGGCTCCCAGCTGCAAGCAGATCCGGGTAAGATTATGCCCCTGCTTACCGGCTGAGCTTGCGGCTTGCAGCTTGCAGCTATCCTGCTATGCGCATTTTCCAGTTCATCCGTCGCTACTTTGTATTCCTCAGCTTCCTCATCCTGCAGGCCTTGGCTTTGTGGATGCTGTTCCAGTACAACCGTTTCCACCATGCGGCTTTCCTGGGCGTGGCCACCGAAGTGACCGGCTCCCTCAATACGCAGGTGGACAAGGTGGACGACTATTTCCACCTCCGGGAAGAAAACCGGCGCGTACACCGGATGAACGATTCGCTGATGAACCTGCTGCCGGTCAATTTCAACAAGACCGACACCACGCAGCGCCTGGTGACCGACTCGCTCCGGATGGACACGGTACGCCAGGCCCGCCGCTACCTCTGGCGCGAAGCCAAAGTGGTCTTCAACTCGGTGACCGCCGAAAAGAACTACCTGCAACTGAACCGGGGCACCAAAGAAGGCATCCGGTCCAATATGGCGGTGCTGAATTCCGACGGTTCCCTGGTAGGACTGGTGGTGAATGCGAGCGCCAACTTCAGCCAGGTGATGAGCCTGCTCCACACCCAGAGCCGGGTGCAGGCGGCCCTGAAGAACACGAATACCACCGGTACCGTGGAATGGGACGGTAAAGACCCGCGGTACATGCTGCTGCGCGGTATCTCCCGCGACGTGGCCGTGAAAAAGGGTGATTCGGTCATGACCAGCATGTATTCGTACAACTTCCCGCCGAACTACCTCATCGGCCGGATCGACAGCATCCGCACCGACCGGGCCTCGGGCTTTTACCTGCTCCGCGTGCGTACCGCCACCAATTTCAACGCGGTCCAGCAGGTGTTTGTCGTGGAGAACCTGCAGCGGGCCGAGCAGGAGCAGCTGGAAGAAGAGACCCGCCGCATGATCGAACAACAAAAAAAATAATTCCGAACCGTGAGCGACCTGGTAAAAAATATATTCCGGCTGGCCATCTTCATCCTGGTACAGGTATACATCCTGAACAAGATCCCGCACCTCCACCGGTTCGTGGTTCCTTACCTTTATTTCCTGTTCCTGCTCTGGCTGCCCTTCACCCTGTCGCGCCTGGGCCTGTTGCTGGCCGGCTTCGTTACGGGCCTGGCGCTGGATTATTTCAAGATGACGCCCGGACTGCACACGGCGGCCTGCGTGCTGGTGGCCTATGTGCGCCCGTTCATCATTACCCTGCTGTCGCCGAAGGAAACCACGGAACTGACCTACCGCGAGCCTTCGCCCCGGGGCATGGGCTGGGCGCCCTACCTTATTTATGCGGTCACCCTGACGCTGGTGCACCACATCTGGCTGGTGATCCTGGAATGGCTGTCCTTCGACCCGCTGAACATGCTGATCAAGATCCTCGCCACCACCGCCATTTCCATGCTGCTGATCGTTACCGTGGAGCTGCTCTTTCCCCGCCGGCTGCGGTACCGCACGAATACGGCGTAAGCATCCGGGGGTACAGGTTGATAACTTTACAGGTTTACAAGTTCACAAGTTTGCAGTTTGCGGTTTGTGACGGGACGGATACTATTTTATTCTATGGAAATGGCGGGCTCATCAACTTGTAAATTTGTGAACTGTGAACCCGTAAACTCCGGAACACCGGAACTCCCTCCCGGCCTGCCCTGCTTTTCGCTTCTTTTGCAATAGAACGTGCGGGTCTTCCGTTATTCGGCGCGGACGAAGTAACTTCACATCCGGTAGCTTATCCCTATTACCTTTTTGATCTATGTCGGTGTTTAACCAGTCGAGGAGCTATATCATACGGCTCATTTTTGCAGCGGCTTTTCTGGTGATTATCTTACAATTGTTCAACCTGCAGGTCATTTCCAGCAAGTACCAGCAGCTGGCGCAGGAGAACGCGGTATACAAAAAACCCATTTACCCGCCCCGCGGGATCGTATACGACCGCGACGGCAAAGCCATCGTGAACAATACGCTCATGTACGACCTGATGGTTACGCCTTCCGAGATCCGCAACGTGGATACGGCCTACCTCTGCCGGATGCTGGAGATCGACACGGCGGAGTTCAAGCAGCGGATGATCAATGCCATCGTCAAGAACGGGCGC